>NZ_MBST01000010.1:0-152774 GCF_001695865.1 Ensifer sp. LC384 | reverse complement strand
ACGTCATAGGGCACGGCATCCCACTTCGGACCGCCGACGGCGCCAAACAGCACGGCATCGGCGGCAAGCGCCTTGGCCATGTCCCCTTCCGAAATCGCCTGGCCGTGGGCGTCATAGGCCGAGCCGCCGACAAGGCCTTCGTCCGTCACGAAGCCGCTGCCAAGCTCGGCATTCATGTAGGCGATGATTTTGCGGACTTCCGCCATGGCTTCCGGGCCGATGCCGTCGCCGGGAAGGATGAAAAGCTTACGATCGGCCATTTCGGCGCTCCTGTTGTTTCAGACTTGAGATTTGATTCATGCGGCGAGCTTGGGCCAGGGCCGCTGCTGCGGGCGCAGGGTTTCGAAGGACCGCGCGAGGCGCAGGACGCCGATATCGTCAAACTGCTGGCCGATGATCTGGAGCCCGATCGGCAAACCTCCGGCCGTATAGCCGCAATTGATCGAGATTGCAGGCTGTCCGCCCATGTTCACGGCGACCGTAAACGCGATGTGCTCGAACGGTTTCTGCGGGTCATTGATCGGCGAGGCCCATTCGGCGGGATAGGAAGCCGCCGGTGCCGTCGGCGAGAGGATGAAATCAAAGCCGGTCAGCGCCGCGTGGATGGCATTGCGCATGGCGTCGATCTGGGCGAAGCCGGTATAGACGTCGCGACCGGAAAAATCCTTGGCCGTCTCGATCCAGTTGAAGATGTAGGGCAGTATCTGCGCCTGCTGTTCCGGCGCCAGGCGCGACACGTCTTCCCAACCGCGCGCCCGCCAGAAGCGATCGAGACCGTCGATCATCTCGCGGGTCAGGAAAGGCGCGACAGGCTCGATGATCGCACCGGCGTCGGCGAAGAGCTTTGCCGCGTGGCTGACTGCCTGCGCTGTTTCCTCGCAGACCGCCTGGCCGAAGCCGGCATCGAGCCAGAGGCCGATCTTCAAGCCCTTCACGTCGCCGTCGAGATCGAGCCAGGGAATATCGGCATAGGGCAAGGACATCGTGTCGCGCGCATCCGGCTTCGACAGCACCGACATGTAAAGCGCCGTGTCGGCCACGGTGCGGGTCATCGGGCCGGCCACGCGGCCGATGAAGGGCGGATTGATCGGGATCCGGCCCGCCGACGGTTTCAGACCAACGACGCCGCACCAGCCGGCCGGCAGACGAACGGAACCGCCGATATCGGTGCCGATATGCAGCGGGCCGTAACCGGCGGCCGCAGCGGCCCCTGCACCGGCGCTCGAGCCGCCTGGATTGGTCGACAGGTCCCATGGATTGCGGGCCAGCTTGTGGAAGCTGGAAAGGCCGGACGAGAGCATGCCGTAGTCCGGCATGGTGGTTTTGGCCAGAATGATACCGCCCGCCTCGCGGGTGCGCGCCGCCGGCGGCGCGTCTTCGGAGGCCGGTACCAGCGGCACGGCGGCGCAGCCGAGCGGCACGGCTGTTCCCTTCGTCGCGATGTTCTCCTTGATCGTCACCGGCACGCCATCGATCGCGCCCAGAGGTTCGTTTTTGGCCCAACGCGCTTCCGATGCTTTTGCGCCTTCACGCGCCTCGTCCGGATCGTAGGCCCACAGCGCATTGAGCTTCGGCTCTAAGGCATCGATGCGCGCGATGACGGCATCAACGACATCAACGGGAGAGAGCTTTCTGAGGCGGTAAGCCTCGACAAGATCGACGGCGGAGAAATCGGCGAGATCGGACATGGGGAAAAATTCCTGCAACAAGAGCAATTCGAGGGAATTGCAGAATTTCAAAGAGTTCTAGGCAAAGTGACAACGGGCAGACCAAGTCGGCGTCACCGGCTTGGCCTCGGGCGTTTGGGTCAGACAGAGATCCTGCCTGCGCGGACAGACGGCGGCATAGGCGCAGCCGGCTGCGGTCGTTGCGGTATGGACCGGCGTTTGCGGTGGCGTATTCGACCGGACCCGCTTGCGGCGTCCGGAGAAGGGCTTCGGCACGGCGGCCACCAGCGCCTGCGTATAGGGGTGACGCGGGTTGTCGAACACCTCGCTTGTCGGTCCCTCTTCGACGATCCGGCCGAGATGCATGACCGCGACCCGGTCGGTGATGGCGCGGACCACGCCCAGATCGTGGCTGATGAACAGATAGGAGAGGCCGAGCCTCTCCTGCAGATCCATCATCAGGTTCAGGACCTGCGCCTGGATCGAGACGTCGAGCGCCGAAACCGGTTCGTCGGCAACGATCAACGCCGGCCGGGTGATGAGCGCGCGCGCAATGGCGATGCGCTGGCGCTGGCCGCCGGAGAACTCATGCGGATATTTGTCGGCCGACGCCAGTGGCAAGCCAACCGCTTCGAGCACCTCCGCGACGCGACGGTTGCGCTCGGCGGCGCTGGTTCCCCGCTCCAGCGAAACGATCGGCTCGGAAATGATCGTCCTCACCGTATGGCGCGGATCAAGCGAACCGTAGGGATCCTGGAAGATCGCCTGAAACCCTTTTCGTGCCTCGCGCAGTCCCGCCCGATCCAGCGCGTAGATATCCTTGCCGGCAATGGAAACCTGCCCTGACTGCGGGCGCTCCAGACCCATGACGGCACGCGCAAGGGTTGATTTGCCGGAACCGCTTTCCCCGACGATGCCGAGGCTCTTGCCGGCGGCAAGCTCGATGCTGACGCCGTGCAGGACGCGCAAGCTGGCCTGTTTCGAAAAGATCGAAGGGCGCGGCAACGGGTATTCGCGCACCAGGTCGGTGGTCCTCAGGATGACATCGCTCATGGTGCCACCATCCTTTCGCGTGGATGAAAGCAGGCGGCGCGATGTTCCACATTCCTGTCGGTGTCGATCAGGTCCAGCGGCGGTATCGCCCGCTGACAGTCCGGCTGGACAAAGGCGCAGCGCTCGGCAAAAGAGCAATGGGCCGGCCGCGCAAAGGGATCGGGAACGATGCCGGGGATGGCGTTCAGCCTTGGTCGTCCTTCCACCTGGCGCGGCGCGAGCGCGGCTCCATGCGGCGAGGCGGCAAAAAGGCCCCGCGCATAGGGATGCGCCATCCGCGCGAACACGTCATCGGTGCGGCCGGTCTCGATGATGCGTCCGGCATACATGACCGCAATGCGCTCGGTCATTTCGGAGACGACGCCGAGATCGTGGGTGATCAGCATAAGCGCCGTGCCGGTGTCTTCGATCAGGTCGTCGAGCAGATCGAGGATCTGCGCCTGCACCGTCACGTCGAGCGCGGTCGTCGGCTCGTCGGCAATCAACAGGTCCGGTTCGCAGGCGATCGCCATGGCGATCATCACGCGCTGCCTCTGGCCGCCGGAGAGCTGGTGCGGGTAAAGATCCAGGTTGAAGCGCGGCGCCGGCAGACCGACCCGGTCCAGAAGCGCCCGCGCCCTCTTCTCGGCATCGGCCCTGGTTTCGCCGAGATGAAGGCGCCGGCCTTCGGCGATCTGCGCACCGATCGACTTGACCGGATTGAGCGCCGTCATCGGCTCCTGAAAGATCATCGCGATGCGCCGGCCGCGATAGCTGCAGTACTCGGCTTCCGGCAGGCCCGCGAGGTTCCGGCCGTCGAACAGCAACTCGCCGCGAACCCGCATGCGTTGCGGCAGAAGGCCCATCACGGCAAGCGCCGTCATGGATTTGCCGCTGCCGGATTCTCCGACGATACCGAGGCGTTCGCCGCGGTTGAGCTCGAGATCGACATCGCAAACGATATCGACCTGGCTCGTGCCCGCTGACAGCTCGACCGACATTCCGGCCATTCGTAGCAATGGTGCTGTCATCTTTGTCGCCTCACGCGCGGGTCGAGAATGTCACGCAGGCCATCGCCGAGAAGGTTGAGGCCGAGCACGGCGAAGGTGATCGCAAGTCCCGGGAAGATGGCGAGCCAGGGCGCCTGATAGATGAAGGTCTGGGCGTCGTTCAGCATCTTGCCCCAGCTCGGCATCGGCGGCTGGGTGCCGAGGCCGACATAGGAGAGCCCGGCTTCGGCAACGATTGCCAGCGCGAACTGGATCGTCACCTGAACCAGGAGCACGTGGTTGATATTGGGCAGGATGTGCAGAAACGTGATCGCCACGTCGCCGCGGCCGGCGCAGCGGGCCGCCTGCACATATTCGCGTTTCCACAGCCCCATCGACGCGCCGCGCGTCACGCGGGCAAAAACCGGAATATTGAAGATGCCGATGGCAATCATGGCATTGGTCGCGCCCGGGCCGAAGATGGCGGTGATGATGACCGCCGTCAGCAGCGCCGGAAAGGCGAAGGCAAGGTCGCTCATGCGCATCACCAGGCCGTCGACCCAACCGCCGCGCGCTGCAGCCCAGGCACCGAGCGGTACGCCGATGCCGGCGCCGACCAGCACCGCGACGATCGAAACGGTGATCGAGTTGCGCGCGCCGACCATGATCATCGAAAGGATATCGCGCCCGAAATTGTCGGTGCCGAACCAATGGGCAAGGCTCGGCCCCTGAAGCTTGTCGCGGAAATTCATCGCTGTCGGCGAGAAGGGCGTCCAGACATAGGAAACCAGGGCCATCGCCACGAGGATGGCGGTGACCGTCACGCCGAACATCAGGCTTCGGCTGCCAAGCAGTTTCGAGAAAAGACCGGGCTCTGAAGCGATCGCTGGGTTGCTCATCAGTGGCCTCCCCGCGACAGGCGCGGATCCAGATAGCCGTATACCAGATCGACGAGGAAATTGATGGTTATCACGGAGGCAGCCAGCAGCGTCACCAGCGTCTGGACCGTCACCAGGTCGCGCTGAGCGATCGCCTGGAAGACCAGCCGGCCGATGCCCGGCAGGTTGAAGACGTTCTCGATGATGATCGTGCCGGCAAGCAGGAAGGAAAACTGCAGGCCGATGATCGTGACGACGGGGATGAGCGCGTTCGGCACCGCATGCTTCCAGAGAGCGCCGGCGCGGGTGAGGCCCTTGGCGCGGGCGGTGCGGATGAAATCCTCCCCGAGCGTTTCGATCACCGCGGAACGGGTGACGCGCCCGAGAATGGCGGCGAGCGGCAGTCCGAGTGCAAAGGCTGGAAGGATGAGGGAGTGCAGGCCGCTCCAGATGCCGCCTTCCCAGCCGGCAAAGCCGGAGGCCGGGAACCAGGCGAGTTTCAGCGCGAAAAGCAGAATGAAGAGCAGGGCAAGCCAGAAATTCGGGATGGCGACGCCCACCTGGGCGATACCCATGACGACGGTGTCGCCAGCCTTGCCGCGATTGGCCGCGGCATAGACGCCGATCGCGATGGCGACGACGACGGAGATCGCCATGGAGAGCAGAGCGAGAGGCAACGTCACCAGGATGCGTGGCCCGAGCAGTTCGCGGATGGGTACCGAATAGGTAAGGCTCATGCCGAAATCGCCGACAACGAAGCCGCCGATCCAGTGGAGATAGCGAATCCAGATCGGTTGATCGAGGCCGAGTTGCCGGTGCAGTGCCGCAATCGCGTCCGGGTCGGCATTCATGCCGAGCATCAGCACCGCCGGGTCTCCGGGCAGCACCTGCATCAGCAGAAAGACGATGACTGAGGCGACCAGTGTCGTCAGAACGAGCGACACGAGGCGACCGCCAATAAAGGAAATCACATCAACCTCCCGGAATGAGCGAGCGCTGACCGCCACCGGGTGCGGCGATCAACGGCAGATCTGCGTCCGCCCCTACGGCAAGGGGGCGGAGGCCAGAGCGGGATGAGGAAAAGTGTATGCGGTTTTCCGCCCGCATCCCGCTCCAACGAATTGATCAATTTTCCCAGTAGGTCTGGGTCTGGTCGTCGGCCGGCACCGGCATGTTCTTCCAGAGGCCCTTCACCTTCTTGTTCCAGACGCCGATCTTCGGCAGCGCATAGAGGAAGACGTTCGGCTCGTCGGCCGCCAGCTTGCGCTGGAGTTGGCCAGCGAGGTCCGTCTGCTCGGCTTCCGTCGAGGCGAGCGTGAAGGACTTGTAGAGCGCCTTGTATTCCGGGTTCTGGTAGTTGAAGTAGTATTTGTCGCGAGCATAGATATCGAGGTCGCGAGCCTCGGCATGCGCGATGATCGTCGCGTCGAAATCCGAGTTCTTGAACACCTGGTCGAGCCATTGCGCGAATTCGATCGGAACAAGGTTCACCTTGATGCCGACTTCGCTGAGCATGGCGGCGATGATCTCGCCACCGCGGCGCGCATAGGCTGGCGGCGGCAGCATGATGGTCATCTCCATGCCTTCGGCACCCGCCTCCTGCAGCAATTGCTGCGCCTTGCCCGGGTCATAGGGATAGGTTTCGTTCAGATCGACATAACCGGGCTCCACCGGCGAATAGTGCGAGCCGATCGTCGTGCCAAAACCCGAATAGGTGCCTTCGACCAGAGCCTTCCGGTCGATCGCATGGGCGAGCGCCTGGCGGACCCTGACGTCGTTAAATGGCTTGCGGGCATTGTTGAGGGAGAGCACCACCTTGCCGGAGGTGCTGCCGACCTCGACCTGAAGGTTGGGATCGCTCTGGAACTGGCTGACGAGTTCGGCGGCCTGGAACATCGGGAACGCATCGACGTTACCGGCGAGAACGGCCGCAGCGGCCGCCGACGGATCGCTGATGAACTTGAAGGTGACTTCGGTCAGCTTGGCCGGTTCGCCCCAGTAGTCGGCGTTCTTTTCCAGCACGACCTTGTCGCCCTTCGCCCACTCCTTGAACGTGAAGGGGCCGGTACCAACAGGCTTGGTCTTGTTGTTGGCCGCCGATGACGGCGCGATCATGACCGCGTCACCCCAGGCCATGTTGAACAGGAAGTTGGATGCTGGGCGCTTCAGGGTCACGACCGCGGTGGTCGGATCCGGGCACTCGGTCTTTTCGATCGGCTCGAAGAGGCCCTTCTGCGCATTGGTCGAGTCCGCTGCGACGGCGCGCTCATAGGAGAACTTGACGATCGAGCAGTCGAAGGGCGTGCCGTCGTGGAACTTGACGCCCTGGCGAAGCTTGAAGCTGTAAGTCTTCTGGTCGCCGGAGACGGTCCAGCTCTCGGCCAAGAGTGGCTTCACGGTGCCATCCTCCACCACGCGCACCAGACCTTCGAACAGGTTCCCATAGGTGATGTAGCGGATCGGCGCGGCGGCACCCGCGGTTGGATCGAGGCCCGGCGGCTCCAGCACCTGGCCGACGGTAATCGTATCCTTGGCCATGGCCGTCGTCAGCGATGCGGCAATGAAGCACGAGGCAAGCGCCCATTTCGTCAAGTTAAGCATGGTTCCCCCGCTTTGCGGTTTGGTTGTTTATGGTCCTCCTGCATGTTTCCTTTGATCGTATTCGATTGAAGGACAAAAACATGCAGCACTTCAATGTGTTACAGCGACCTTAGCGCGTCTTAAAAGGCGCGCGGCGCTGTAGTCATCAGATCGAACGCCCGCCGTCGACGTCCAGTGCAACGCCGGTGATCATCGACGCCTGCGGCGATGCGACGAAGGCTGCAGCCTCGGCGAGATCCTCGGGCTTCAGCAAGCGTCCCAAGGGAATGGAGTCGCGGAACTTCTTGCGAATTTCCTCGCTGTCCTCGCCCATGAAGGTCGCCAAAAGCGGCGTTTCGCCGGCCACCGGATTGAGCGCGACGACGCGAATGTTGAAGGGCGCGAGTTCGATCGCCAGCGCCTTGGTCGCGGAGACGACCCAGCCCTTGGTCGCATTGTACCAGGCGAGGTTCGGCCGCGGCCGGTTGGCGCCGGTGGACGCTATGTTGACGATCACGCCGGACTTGTTCTCCTTCATGTGCGGCAGCAGCGCGCGCGTCATGAGATAGACGCCGCGCACATTGACGCCGAGGATCCGGTCGAACTCGTCCGGCTCGACAAGTTCGGCGTTCTGCGGCTTGTGGCCGATGCCGGCATTGTTGATCAGGACATCGATGCGCCCGAATTTTTTCAGGCCGGCCGCGACGGCGGCTTCCACATCCGCCTGCTTAGCGATATCGGCGACGACGGCAAACGCATTGCTGCCGAGTTCCTTGGCCACCCGCTCCGCCCCGGCGACATCGCGGTCGACGACGATGACCTTGGCACCGCCGTCGATGAAACGCTTCGCAATACCCTCGCCGAAGCCGGAGCCCGCGCCGGTGATGAGAGCGATCTTACCTTCTAGTGACATTTGTTCCTCCCGACGCTGAACTAGCCGTGGTAGACAGAAATGGTTTTCATGCTGGCGAAACCGTAGAGGGCCTCAAAACCCTTCTCGCGGCCATGGCCCGATTTCTTGACGCCGCCGAAGGGCAGCTCGACGCCGCCGCCGGCGCCGTAATTGTTGATGAAGACCTGACCGGCATGCACGGCGCGCGCCATGCGCAGCTGCCTGCCGCCGTCGTTGGTCCACACGCCGCAGACGAGACCATAGGCGGTGCCGTTCGCAAGGCGAACGGCCTCTTCCTCGCCGTCGAACGGCATGATCACCTGAACTGGTCCGAAGATTTCTTCCTGAACCGTCCGATGCGCATGCGGCACGTCGCGCAGCAACGTCGGTGCGACATAGGCGCCCGCGGCGGGTGCGTCGGCGACGATCTCACCCTGCGCCGCAATCTTCAAGCCATCCTTCGCAGCATCGGCAAGGAAGCCCTCGACGATCGCCTTTTGCCTGTGCGAGACGACGGGGCCGAGCGACAGATCGGCGTCGGCCGGACCGACCTTGAGCGCACGGTATTTTTCGCTCATTCGCGCCACGACCTCTTCGTAGATGGCGCGCTCGATGAGGATGCGCGACGAGGCCGAACAGGTCTGGCCGGCGTTCTGGATCCCGGCATTCACCAGGAAGGGAACGGCCCGGTCGAGGTCCGCATCGGCAAAGACGATCTGCGCCGACTTGCCGCCGAGCTCGAGCGTCACCGGCACCGCATTCTTCCCCGCCGCCGCCTGTACCATTTCTCCGGTTCGAACCGAGCCGGTGAACGAGATGTGGTTGACATCAGGGTGTTCGGAAAGTGCGGCACCCGCTTCCGAGCCAAATCCGGTGACGACGTTCAACGCACCGGGCGGCAGGCCCTCTTCTTCGGCGATACGCGCAAACTCCAGGATGGTCAGGCACGCCTCTTCGGCCGGCTTGACCACCGCCGCATTGCCCATCGCGAGCGCCGCGCCGAGGCTGCGGCCAAGGATCTGCATCGGATAGTTCCACGGGATGATATGCCCCGTGACCCCATGCGGCTCGTAAACGGTCAGCACGGTGAAGCCGTTCTGGTAGGGGATGGTGTCGCCATGCACCTTGTCGGCGGCGCCGCCATAGAATTCGAGATAGCGGGCAAGCGCGACGACGTCGGCCCGCGCCTGCGTCAGGGGTTTGCCGACGTCCTGCGCTTCGAGTTCCGTCAAGAGGTCGATGTTGCGCAGCACTGCTACCGAGATCCGGCTCAGCACCCGCCCGCGCTCGGTTGCGGTCAACTGCCCCCAATCGCCGGAGAGTGCCGAACGTGCCGAGCGCACGGCCAGATCGATGTCGTCCCGGGTTCCCCGGGCAATGCGCGCGAATACCTCGCCGTTGGAGGGGTCCCGCACGGCGATGTGCTCGCCGCCGACTGCGTCCTGCCATTTGTTCGCGATGAAATTGCCGTAGGTCTTCACATCATGCCTCATTGTCGGTCTCGCGCTGCGGGATCAGCGTTTTCAATCTCATTGCCGTCGCGTGGATATGCGCACGCGCCAGCTTCTCGGCCTGATCAAGGTCCCTTGCCGCGATCGCCTCGACAATCATCCCATGCTCCGCAACCGCGGCGCTGGCGCGTTCGCTGGAAAGCGAAAAGGCCGGAGCAAAGACCTGCGAGGTCATCCGCAGAAGCGGCCCGAGCGACGCCAGCGAGGCATTGCGCGAGGCACTGACGATTGCCTCGTGAAAGATGACGTTCGACTGGGTGTAGGCGCCGGGATCCCAGCGCTCGACGATCTTTTGCTGCCGCTCGATCTGTTTTGCGAGTTCCCTGATTTCGGATGCGGTTGCGCGCTCGGCGGCGTTGCGTGCTGCCACGCCGTCCATCGCCTCGCGCACGGCATAGGCGTCCAGAAGCTTCGGCAGGTCGGCGGTGGCCACCCTGACGCCGCTGCCGGGCTTGTTGACAACCAGCCCGTCGCGCTCCAGCACCCGCAAGGCTTCGCGAAGCGGCGTGCGACTGATGCCGAACTCGGCGGCGATCCGCTCCTGGCGCAGCGTTGCCCCAGGCGCATAGACACCGGCATAGATGCGCTCGCGAAGCGCCTGGGCAACTTCGTCAAGAAGGCGCGATTGACTTCGCCATTCGAAGGTCTGGTTCATTGATCCCTCCCAAGATCGACGCAAATTGTATCCAGGATACAGAGGATGTCAATTGCGATTGATGCGCCAGCGCACTACCCCAGCGTGACCGAGGCCGGAAGAGAAGAGTCCGACTGCGACATCGCCGCCGGCCGGACCAAGACCGGCACCGGTCATCCGACGGGTTGGCAAGAAATCAGTCTAGGGAGCGGTCGATGCGTCCTGGAGATCTTGCCGGAAGATCTCATCAATCCTCTGCCGGTCTGCGCGTGGCTCCGAGCGAGCTGTGCGGTCGAGGTCGACGCCCATGACGGCTGGCGAGACATTTCACTGGTGCTTGAAGACTGCGCTCCGGAGGGCCTGACTGCGCAGGCGCTCGCACCTTTCGATCTCGGCGATGGTGACCTCGCGCCCTATCCAACCGAGGCATGGACGGGCATGCTGAGGACACCGCCTATCAAAGTGAAAACGCCATCGAAGATGGTTTGCGCGTTGTCTCAGCAGGGCGTCCAGCAAGATGCTCCACACCTATTCGACAAATCAGGACAACCAGTCGTCCATCGGCTGCGCTTCGCCACTCGCCGACTGCGTTTGATCCAGAGAGTAAGCATGAATGTAGTCGATCCGCATTTCCGCTCCGTCGCCGAAGTCTGCGTTCGGCGCCCCTGCCGTTCCTCCCACCGCGAGATTGACCACCATGTACATGGGTTCGTGCATGTCGGCGGGCGTATCGGCCCGCGCCACGGCGACGTCGTCGAAATACCAGACGATCTCATCCTCCTCCCATAATACGCCGTAGGTGTGAAACCCTTCGGTACTGGCTACCTTGACTGCGGTCGTCTCGCTTGTCTGTTCGCCCGTCTCGTTGCTGTGCACCGTCACGTTGACCGTGTTCGGCTGCTGCCCCCGCATCTCGACAACATCGAGTTCGGGGGGCCAGCTGCCATCTACCGGCAACAGCCAGAACGCCGGCCAAGTGCCCGTTTCGGCCGGCATGTCCGCTCTGATTTCGAAATAGCCGTAGGTCTGCGCAAAGGTCGAGAACGTCGTCAGCATGCCGGACGTGTATTCGTACCCGTCGATCTCTGGTTTCAGTGCATCCGGCGTCGGCTCTGCCTTGATCGTCAGCACGCCATCTTCGACCGAAAACGGATTGATTGCGGCTGTCCCCGCATGGGCGGGATTGATATACCACTGCAGTTCGCCGTTGCTGGCCAAGGTTCCGCCCCTTTCAGGCGCCCACCAGAACTTCGCATCCCATACGCCCTGATCGCCATCATGAAGGGAGAGGCTGTCAAACTCGTCGGCAAAACTCAGCGCAAGGCTGGAGCGATCGAGACTAAGCTGGAATTGCTCGGGTGCCAGATCAGCTACGGTCGTGTTTGCAAACAACAGGCTCTCGCCATCGCCGAGGTTCAGCCTTAAATCCGCGCCTTCCTGTGTCGCAAGGCTGGTGACCTGCTGGAAGCTCGTCAGATCGTAACCATTCAGCCGGACCGTATCGGAACCGTCGAAGTCGACGATCAGATCGCTGCCGCCACCTCGCCCGACGACGAAGATGTCCGCGCCGCCGCCACCGACCAGAATGTCGTTGCCGCCGCGACCGTCGATCGTCTGGCTACCTGAAGCGCCCGAAATAATGTTGTCGGCATTGTTGCCGAAAGCGTGCCGGCCGCTGCCGGTGACCGTCAAGTTCTCAAAATTCTCGGGTAGGGTATAGCTCATCCAGGTGTTGATGGTGTCGACACCTGCTCCAGCCGTCTCCATGGCGCGGTTGATGCCCGAATAGAGATAGTAAACGTCATCACCTCTACCGCCCGCCATGGTGACATTGACGGAGCTATCGCCCCATATCGAGTCGTTTGCCTGAGTGCCGTAAAGCACTGGCCCCGAACCCGTCGCGGAGAACCACGCCGTAGATGCTCCACTGTAAAAAAGCGGGGTGCCCACGGCGTTGACAATCGATTTTGGCATGGTCAGCTCCTTCGGTTTCCTCCCGAAGGCAAGCTAACATCGTCCGGCAGACGCTGGCACCGCCTCGATTTATGGGTTTTTGATGTGACTTGCGGTGCTGAAGAAAGCAGGCGATGTGGCGACTATCTCAACGGTTTGCCGGCGGCAAATGATACGATCCCGGCCGCGTCGTTGCCTGCCAATCTGTCATTCAGCTCCGACGTTCGTCCATTTTTCCAACCAATCGAGGAAAATTCCTGCCATTCCGAATTCGACAGGCTTTGAAATGTCGTAAGCGCCGACGACGGGTGCCACGGACGCCGCCAAGGCGACAAGCTGACCCGATCTCAGTTCGTGTTCGATAAACAGCGGGCTCGCCTGCCCCACTCCCAATCCCGAAATACAGGCGTCAATCGACGCCTCGTCGGTGTCGAATGCGATGCTGCCGCCTCGCGGCTCGAACGTGAGGCCCGCGGAATTGCACCAGCACCGCCAAGACCATGCGTCTGCCGTGTCCAGCAGGATGGGCAATTCGAGGATGTCACTGGCCTCGAGCTGGCCCCTGCTTCCGGCTATCAATTTCGGCGAGCAAACCGCCATCGTCCTGTCCAGCAAGAACGCCGACGCCACGTCCGCAGCATCAGCGCTTCGTCGATATGTTATCGTTAGGTCGGGTCTCTCAAGCGAGCCCAGCGCCAGCGATTGGAGAACAAGATCGGCGGTCGGGTTCTCCTGCCGGAACGAGCCGATGCGCGGGATCAACCATCGACGGGCGAGCGTTATTGGAGCCTGGATAACGAGCCGCGACCGTTGCGTGTTCAAACCACGCGCGCCCGTCTCGAGCATCGCGAGAGCCGCATTCACGTACGTTAGGAAACGCTGCCCGGCATCCGTCAGCGTGATGGCGTTGTGGGACCGGTGAAACAAGCTCACCCCAAGCGTATCTTCCAATTGCTTCACTTGCCGGCTCACGGCCCCGGGAGTGAGGTGCATTTCCGCAGCCGCCAATGTCAGGCTGCCGCGCCTGCTTGCGGTTGAGAACGCAACGAGGGTGTTCAACGGAGGGTTTTTCAGGCTTTCGGCTTGCGTTTTTTTCATGCTCGCTTGAGAAACTTTCGATTGCTTTAAAGTGGACTATTAATATCAACAATCGCATAAAGCAAAGCGCTGTAAAGGCTGAGATCCCCGACTTGGGAATCGAGCCGGTCCCGCAACGGCTTGCTGAGATGATCATTATTCATGCCTGGCATATGCCGGGACCACACATCGATGGAGACCCTGATGCTACACGCCAGCTTGTGCCGCGCCGCGGCCGCAGGACATGCCATAGCTGCCTTCCTTGCCTGGAATGCATGCGTGCTGCCTGCCAACGCCCAATCGCCTTCAACGCTGAATGTCATTGACGACCGTGGCGTGATCGTTGCGGTGCCGGCCGACGCGAAGCGGGTGGCGTCGGTATCATATTTCGCTGCGGATGTAGCACTCGCCCTTGGTATCAAGCCAGTCGCCGCCACCTACATGGTCGAGGGCCGCAATCCTGACTTCCTGGGCGGCTACCTGGAGGGCGTCAAACAGATTGGTCAGCGCGCCGCTCCAAATCTCGAGCTGCTCGCCGAGGCCAAGCCCGACATAACCGTTGCCATCCGGCGCTACACGGAAGGCAATGCCGTCCAGTATCAGAAAGTAGCACCGTATCTGGCCTACAACCTCGAACTATACGCCGACAGCGACCGCACGATCGGCCAATTGGCAACGATCCTTGGCAAGCCGGAACGCGGTCAGGAACTGAACAAGCAGTTCAAGGCAGACCTTGAAGCCTACGCAGCGAAAGCTCCAAAGGATGTGCATCCGCGTTTCGTCGTGATGTGGGGTGGAGAGACGCCGTGGGTCTTTCGTTCGGAGAACATGACAGCCGCCATTCTCGTTGCGCTCGGAGGTGACAACATCGGCGGCCAGAATCCGACACCATCGGTACCCGACAACTGGGGCCTGGAAATGAGCCTCGAAACGATGCTGGAAAAGGATCCCGAGGTTATCTTCGTCTACGACTATGGTCCGGACCGTCCTCAGGAGAACAATCCGATCTGGCAACAGCTGAGCGCCGTAAAGAACGGCCGCGTCCACTATGTCGGCGATCATTGGGTTGAAGCGCATGGGCCGATCGCCCGCGAACTCGTGCTGAAGGAAGCCGCACATCTGCTTCATCCCGACACGTTCCCGGCAGTGGACGTCAAGGCCGAGGCCCGCAAGCTGATACCGGAATCGGTCAAGTAGCACCAAGTTGCCAGCCTCCCGGGGGGCCGGCCCAATCCGGACCATCGAAGTGTCAGACAGCACCCCTACCCTTCACGAAGCGCGGCGCATCGCCGAGTTGGCGCTACCACTTTCATTCATCCAACTCGCTCAGGTCGCCATTTCGACGACCGACATGGTGATGCTCGGCTGGTCCGGTGGCACTGCGATTGCGGTCGGCGCGCTCGGCTATACCTTGTTCAACCTGCTGCGGACCATGGGGTTCGGGATGCTCATCGGAGCATCCAACCTGGTGGCACAAGACAGGAGCGAGGAGGTGAGCGGGGAGCATCTTGCCGCCGCCCTGATCATGGCGTCGATCGCGGCCGTTGCTGCAGCGGTCGTGCTCGCCTTGGCAGGGTCCACGCTGGAATGGTTCGGGCAAGACCCGGACATTTCGGCGCAAGTCCGCGATTACCTGATTTTCATTGCGCCCGGCTACATCCCTTTGTTCTGGTTCTACGCCTACCGGGGTGTGGTGGTGGGACGGCGCAAAGCCAACGTCCTGCTCGCGATTACATTGGGAACCGTCGTCATCAATGCGGTCTTCGACTACGGCTTCCTGTTCGGTGCTTTCGGTCTGCCTATGCTTGGCATACCCGGCGTTGCTGCCTCCAGCTCAATTTCCTTCCTTCTGCAATTTGCCGCGGTCGCAGTCGCGACGCATCGAACGACCCGGTTTGCGCCGGTGAAGTCCCGTGCCGAGGTTCTTGGGTCTTTCCGCAGGTTGCTCGCGATCGGCTTGCCGACCGCCGGGTCTTACGGATCGGAAGCGGGCTTTACACTTGCGATCGCGCTGATGATGGGCGCATTTGGCGCTTCAGCACTTGCAGCGCACGCGGTGGTCAATCAGATCATGTACGTCGTCTTCATGCTGTCGATCGGGATGTCGCATGCGACATCCGTGGGCGTCAGCGAGGCGCTCGGCAGCAAGGACAGGAATGGAACCCTGCGCGTTGGGCGTAGCGGCTTCTGCCTTGGACTGGCTGTCGTCGGCCTCTTCTCGGTGCTGTTCTGCCTGTTTCCCGAGCCGATCCTGCAACTGTTTTCACTCGATCCGGCGTCAGCCGCCCAAACTTATGGAATAGCCCTTATCCTCATAGTGATGGCCGCGTTCATTCAAGTGTTCGACTTCGTCCAGAATATCGGCGTTGGCGCAGTGCGCAGCGTCGGCCGGGCGGGCCATGGGTTCTGGATAACGATTGCCTGCTATTGGGCGTTCGGCCTGCCGCTGGCCTGGGCGCTTGGCACGCAGACGGAGCTTGGCGCCTATGGCGTCTGGCTCGGGATGGGCGCAGGTCTCATCGCCGCCGGGGTCGGCATGGTTTTTCTCTTCGAGCAGACGGCTGCCAGGCTCGAATTTTCCCGGTCCATGTCATGAGACGGCACTCGCGTTCCGCGTCGATACTTCTATCCATTCTGGCAAGCGCACTCGTCATATTCGTTGTCGGGCTGCTCTACGGAGCCAAGCCCATGACCCTTGCCAAGGCTGTCGGCGCGCTCCTGTCGCCAAATCAGGGAACCGACGGAATCATCGTCTGGACGCTTCGGATGCCACGCAGCCTGGCGGCTTTCCTCGCGGGGGCGGCACTGGCGACCGCCGGCTTCCTGCTTCAATCGGCGATGCGAAACCCGCTTGCAGCGCCTGACCTGACGGGTGTCTCGGCTGGAGCCGTCACCGCGATCGTTACAACCTTCATATTCTTTCCCGCCGTATCGTCGGCCTACTATCCGCCAATCGGCATGGCAGGCGGCATCGGTGCGGCAGCGCTGACGCTTTTTGCATCGAACGGCGGACGGGGCTCGCCACTCCACCTTGCACTTTCCGGCGTTACGGTCGCGCTTTTCCTGAGCGCAATCACGACCTATGTGCTGCTCCGCGGCGGCCCGCAATCCCCATCGGTGCTGTTCTGGCTTTCCGGCGGGTTCCAGGGTCGCTCCTGGCCACAGGTCGTTTACATGCTGCCCTGGATCGTCATCGGCCTCCTCGGCGCGCTTGTCAGCCACCGGGTGATCGGCCTGTTCGGTCTTGGCGACGAGGCGGCGGCAGGCATGGGCGTCAACACCGCCGTCTGGAAACCGATCGTGCTGATCTGCGCCATCATTCTGGTTGCCGGCGTGACGCCTGTCGCCGGCCCGATCGCATTCATCGGCCTCGCTGCTCCCCACCTCGTTCGTCTTCTGCGACCGGCAGACACGCTCTGGGCGATCCTGCTCAACATCGCACTCGGTGGAACCCTGTTGGTGACGGCGGACGCATTGGCACGGTCCGTCGCGGCTCCGCGCGAAATCCCTGTCGGCATCTTCACGGCGTTGATCGGCGGCCCGGTGTTCATCTATCTGATCCAGCGACGGCGTCTGGAAATGACGACGGGGTCACGCCGATGACCTCGAGCACCAACGGCGCAACACGGGCGACGCCAACGCGCGGCATCCTCGTCCTCACACTTCTGGCCATGGGCCTGATATTGGTCGCGGTTCTCCTGGGCGTCGTTGATATCCCGATGACCGAGGTGATTGCGGCACTGACCGGCAACGGCTCTGAACAGTCGGACCTGATCATCCTGACGATCCGCCTTCCCCGCATTCTGACAGGAATACTGGCCGGCATTCATTTCGCGGTCGCCGGGACGCTGCTGCAGTCCATTACCCGCAATCCGCTCGCCGACCCAACGATCATCGGCATATCGCAGGGCGCTACCCTTGCGGTAACCGTGTTCCTGTTCTTTGCCGTCTATCGCTTCAACTCAGATGCCAACGCGCTTTACACACTGCCCGTTTCCTGGCTGCCACTGGTAGGCTGTGTCGGAGGGCTGATGAGCGGCCTTGTCATCTACAGTCTTGCAATCGCCAAACGCATGGCCGCGCTGCAACTGACACTGTGCGGAATCGCCATTGGCGCGTTCCTGCACGCCATTGCCATGGGCATCGTCGTCGGTTGGGGCAGCTCGCGTTTTGAGATCGTCATGCAGTGGCTTTCAGGCAGTCTCTATGCGCGCGGCTGGGAACACGTGCTCTTCCTGCTGCCGTTTACTGTGGCCGGACTAGCCGTCCTGCCGGCGCTCTATCGGCCGGTGCTGATGTTGCGTTTCGATGAGGATGTCGCGCGATCCTTCGGTCTTTCGTACCGGCTGTACTTCAGCCTGACGCTTGGCGTCGCCTCGATCCTGGCCGCCAGCGCCGTGGGTGCCGTTGGGCCGCTGATCTTCGTCGGCCTCGTCGTGCCGCACCTGGCGCGCTTCGTCGCCGGCAGACATTTCGCACTGGTCATTCCGTTTGCCGCGCTGATCGGAGCGGCGCTTGTGACCGGAGCGGATCTGGCGGGCCGACTGGTCGGCGGCCCCGAAGAAATCCCGATCGGAGTGGTCACAGCCTTTGCTGGTGCGCCGTTCCTGTTTTTCCTGCTCCGCCGATATCGATGAGGCCGCCATGCCGTTGAGAGCCGACGAGATTACAATCAAATACGGAGCGATGACCGCGCTGGACGGACTGTCGATCGAGGTGCGCCCGGGCGAGATAACGTCGCTGATCGGTCCGAACGGCTCCGGCAAGAGTACGGCGCTGCATGCTTTGGCCGGCCTTGCACGCTGTATGCGCGGCACAGTCAGCCTTGATACCAAGCCGATCGAAACGTGGAGGCGGCGCGACCTTGCCAAGCGGCTCTCCTTCCTGCCGCAGAACCCGACATCTCCCGAGAACATGTCCGTCGAGCAGCTCGTTCGCCAGGGCCGGTTCGCGCATCTCGGTTTGTTCCAGAGCTTTTCGCGGAAGGATCTCGCAGTCGTCGACTGGGCGCTTGAACAGACCGGTCTCGTCGCGCTCTCCGACCGTGATCTCGCCAGTCTTTCGGGAGGAGAACGCCAACGGGCCTGGATCGCAGCTGCATTGGCGCAGGAGGCGGAAATCCTCCTGCTGGACGAACCGACGTCATTCCTCGATATCGGCCATCAGGTCGAAGTCCTGGAACTGCTTGATCGGCTGAGCACCGAGCGGGGCATCGCGGTCGTGCTTGCTATCCACGACCTGAATCATGCGATGGCCGTTGCCGACAACGTCATATTGCTCTCCAAGGGCAAGCTCATTTTTGAAGGTCGGAGCCGGGAACTGGCCAACACCAGCTACCTTCAGACAACCTTTGCGGTTCACGGAAATTTCGAAGCCACCGCCTCGGGCGAACCCTATTTCCGAGTGCCGCTCGCCAGCACGCCGACGTGACCACCCGGTCATGGAATGAGGTTGTGGCACGGACGGTCGCTTGTCTGCGACCGATCGGCCGAGTACAGCGCCCCTTGTTGCCGGGCCTGTTGAGCGTGGCGATGCCGCAAACGGAGAACGTCACACGCCTCTGCCGGCGAAGGCCGAAAACTCGGCCTTGCCTTTGCCCGTCAGGCTGGCTCCTCGGTCTCCAGCCCAATCAGGTCACATTGACCCCGCTCTAAGACTTGACCCTGAGGGCTTTCGGATCGTAGGCCGGTAAGAGGTGCGGGGTCACAGAAAACCGGTCGCCTGCAAGCTCGACTTCGAACCGACCGGCCTCCATGAACGCCTTGTCAACGCCCGTGGAATGTTCGATGAGGCCAAGGGCGACGGCGCGGCCGAGCGTGTGACCGTAGGCGGCCGAGCGGACTTCGCCGACCGGCTTGCCGTCGCGAAGAACCAGCTCACCGCCCCATAGCATGGGCGATGGATCATCCACCGTGAACTGCACGATGCGCCGCGTGGGCGCTCCGTTCTCCCTGGCGGCGATCAATGCGTCGCGGCCGATGAAACCGCCCGGCTTGTCGAGGGAGAGCGCGAAGGCAAGGCCCGCCTCGTAAGGGGTGATATCCGGTGTCAGCTCGCGGCTCCAGGCGCGATAGCCCTTTTCGAGCCGGAGCGCCTCGAGCGCGTAGTAGCCGCAATCGGACAGCCCGAAATCACGCCCGGCCTCGTGCAGCGCCTCATAGACGCCAACGGCGAACTCCGTCGGCACGATCAGTTCCCAGCCGAGTTCGCCGACATAGGTCATGCGGTTGGCATAGGCCGTGGCATAGCCGATATCGATCTCCCTGATCGTCGCGAAGGGAAAGGCCGCATTGGAGAGATCGGCCGACGTCAGCCGGGAGAGGATATCCCGTGAACTCGGCCCCATGAGCGCCAGAACCGCGTAGGCCGACGTGACGTCGGTGAGCGTCACATGCGCTTCGGCCGGCAGGTTCTTGCGGATCCAGTCGGCGTCGTGCACCGGCTGCGCCGAACCGGTGATGAGGAGGAAGCAATCCACGGCAAGCCGCAGCACGGTGAGGTCGCTTTCATAACCACCGCGGGCATTGAGCAGGCCGGTATAGACGGAACGACCGATGGCAACGTCGATATCGGCGGCGCAGATACGGTTGAGCGCGGCTGCGGCATCGCGCCCCTGGACAAGAAGCTTGGCAAAGGAGGTCTGGTCGAAGATGCCGGCCGCCTCGCGCGTTGCCTTCATCTCGCGTTTTACCGCCTCGTGCCAGTTCTGCCGGCCAAAGGCATAGTCCGTGACCGGCTTCTCTCCCTCGGCCGCAAACCAGTTGGCACGCTCCCAGCCCATTTTCGAGCCGAAGCAGGCGCCCTTTGCGGCAAGCCGAGCATAGAGCGGCGAGCGGCGGAACGGCCGCGCCGTATCCAGCTCGCGGTTTGGCCAGGGCATGGCATAGTGCAGCCCCAGCGTCTCCTTGACGCGGTCATGCAGCCAGCGCGGATTGTTGTTGAAGTTTGCGAAGCGACGGATATCGACCGGCCAGAGGTCCATGGTCGGCGCGCCGTTGACGATCCATTCCGCCAGTGCGCGCCCGGCGCCGCCGGCGCTGGCGATGCCCATCGAATTGAAACCGGCGCCGACGTAGAAATTCTTCAGTTCCGGTGCCTCGCCGAGCATGAAGTTGTTGTCGGGCGTAAAGCTTTCAGGGCCGTTATAAAACTTCTTCACCTCGGCCGTCGCCAGTTGTGGCACCCGCTGCAGGGCACTCTGCATCAGGACTTCGAACTGGTCCCAGTCATCGGGCAGCAAGGCGAATTCGAAATCATCGGGAATGCCCGCCATGCCCCACGGTTTTGCCTCCGGTTCGAAGCCGCCCATGACGAGGCCACCGACCTCTTCCTTGAAGTAGATGTAGCCGTCCGGATCGCGCATGACCGGTAGGTCAGGATGCACGCCTTCGATCCTGCCGGTCACGATGTACATATGTTCCGCCGAATGCAGCGGCACCGACACGCCGCACATCAGCCCGACCTTGCGCGCCCATTGGCCGGCGCAATTGACGACGATCTCGGCGGCGATTGTCCCTTGATCCGTTTCCACGCCGGTAACCGCGCCATCGGCAACGGTGATGCCGGTGACGCGCACGCGTTCGATGATGCGCGCACCGCGGCTGCGCGCGCCCTTTGCCAATGATTGCGTCAGATCGGTCGGGTTGGCCTTGCCGTCACCGGGCAGCCAGACGGCGCCCACCAGGTCATCGATCGCCATCACCGGCCAGAGGTCCTGGGCCTCCTTCGGCGAAATCACCTCGATGGCAACGCCCTGCGCGCGGGCGGACGCCGCCGTGCGCTTCAGCACCGTCATGCGATCGACCGATCGCGCCACGGAAACGGAGCCGCAGTTCTTCCAGCCGGTGGCGAGCCCGGTTTCGGCCTCCAGTTCGCTGTAGAGCTGCGTCGAATATTTGATGAGGCTGGTCATGTTCGCGTGGCTGCGCAGCTGGCCGACAAGACCGGCTGCGTGCCAGGTGGTGCCGCCGCTCAATTGCCCCTGCTCCAAAAGCACGACGTCCGTCCAGCCGAGCCTGGTCAGGTGATAGGCGACCGAACAGCCGATAATGCCGCCGCCGACGATGACGACCTGTGCCTGCGTTGGAAAATTCTGAGCCATGAAACAACCTCCCGAAGCCATGGAAGGCCACACCATAGCAAGGGAAGAGCAAATAACAAGACAAAAAGTTACAAAATATTACATTACGCCGCAACGATCAGGCCGGGACCTCTGCGCTCCAGCGCCTCGCAGATCGCCTGCGGCGGTCGCGCATCGACGATTACCCCCGTTGCCAATTCGAAACGCGGAATGCGCAGCGGCGTCAGCCGGCCGAATTTCGAGCTATCGAGAATGAAGTAGGTCTTGGCCGCCATCGCGATCATGCGGGAGCGCTGCTCGGCCCCGTTGCGGGTAAAGTCCGTCACCTCGCCGTCTGGCGACAATCCGCCACCGCCGAGGAAGGCCACATCCACCCGGAAATGGCCGATCGCCTCGAGCGCATCAATGCCGACGGCCGCCTCTTCCGCCGGATCGATCTCGCCACCAAGCATATGCACGCGGACGAGCGGCTGGCGGCACATCTGCAGCGCGATGGAGAGGGAAGTCGTACAAATCGTTAGGTTTTTCCGCTCCACCAGCGCATGAGCCACCGCAAGCGTCGTCGTGCCGGAATCGAGAAAGACGACCATGCCGTCGCGCACGAGACCGGCTGCAGCCCTGCCGATCGACGCCTTCGCCGCCGCATTCTCCCCACGCCTCTCTGTGAAGGCGGCTTCGGTCGCCTCGAACAGCGTCGCGCCGCCGTGAACGAGATCGAGCTGGCCGCGCTCCGCCAGATGCTTCAAGTCGCGGCGGATCGTCTGCCGCGACACATCGAAGAAATCCGCAAGCTCGGTGATGCTGACCGTACCGTCTGCGGCCAGACGGCGAAGGATCTCGCCATGACGGCGGGGGGCAAGGGCTCGGGCGTTTTGAGTATCTGACATGCGGATATCTGCGTTCATTTTTGGCATTTTGACAAGACACGCCGCAAAACGCGCCGCCGCAATCCAATTTCGTCTTCATTTTCCCGACTTGAAGCGCATCAATTCACCGATGCGCGCACAATGACATACCGATGATGTCTATTTATGTTGCATAATGTAACTATTCTTTGCATCATGTTTCGAGCAATCATTGACGCAAAAGGAGGCAGAGCAGTGCAACAGGCATGCACACAAGGCCGCCGCTTCACATTCTACCTGCTCGACGGCTTCACGCAGCACGCATTCACTGCCGCGCTCGAGGCGCTTCGCCTTGCCAACGATGTCCTGGGCAGGCCGCACTATAGCTGGCTTATCCTCACGCGCGATGGCCAACCTGCGCGGTCGAGCTGCGGAATGCGCATGGTGGCAGACGCAGCACTCACCTCGGAGCAGGACGGACTGCATCAACCGGGGCGTCCTCACATGATCGTGGTCTGCGGCGGCCGTGCCGTCCCTCCCGCCGACGGAAAGGCCGAAGGCTGGCTGCGGCTGTCCCGGCGGAGCCGGGTTCCCGTCGCCGGGCTCGCAGGCGGCCTCTACAGCCTGGCGCGGGCCGGCGTGCTCGATGGGCGTCGTTGCGCCGTGCATTGGGAACACTTTCCAGATTTCTCCGAGCGGTTCTTCGCGACGAAAGCCCGTCAGACGGCATTCGAGATCGACGGCGAGCTTTTTACCTGCGCCGGCGGCAATGCACCGTTCGACATGTTCCTGCGCGTTGTCGAAGACGATCTCGGCCGGGACGTGGCAAATCGCGTTTGCGAAGTGGCTCTGTCGGAACGGGTCCGCAAGGCCGGAGAGCGCCAGCGGCTGCCCCTTCAGACCCGCGTCGGCATCGACAACCGGTTGCTGATCGGCATCATCGAGCAGATGGAGGCGAACCTCACCGAACCGTTGAAACTTGCCGACATGTCTACCCCGACAGGATTGTCGCGTCGTCAAATCGAGCGCCTGTTCCGCCGCGAGATGGGGCGGTCCCCCAAGCGCTACTATCTCCAGATGCGGCTGGAACGGGCGCACCTGCTTCTCGTCAATTCGTCGCTTCCCGTCTTCGAGATCGCCGTGGCATGCGGATTTTCCTCGGCTTCCCATTTCTCCCGGACCTACCGGGACACCTACGGCTGTACGCCGCAGCGCACGCGCCTGGCGGAACACGAGCACCGCCAGCCTCCGCGCTCGATCTCGACAGAAGGTGATAGCGTATTGCCAGACAGGAAGGTCGCCTAGGCGACCTTCCTGGTTTCCATCTCAAGACGGCCGGGCGTGAAGGGCGGCATTGCACGCTGACTGCCACCCTGTGCCGATGCCGGTGGGGCTACCGCCACGCCTGCGTGCGCGCGAGCAGTCCGCGGGAGACCACCGCGTGGATGAGTTTGGCGACGACATTGGTGTAGAAGATCATCATGCCCATGGCGGCAGCCGGTGCGATGTCGCCCGCGTCGTCCATGTTGAGCACAGCAACCGAGGCAAGCTTGGTGTCCGCGGCATAGAGAAAGACCACGGCGGAAACCGTCGTCATGGCGTTGACGAAGAGATAGATCCCGATGTTGAGGATCGCCGGCAGGCAGACCGGCAAAGTGACGCGGAAGAACAGCCGGTGAAAGGGTTGCTTGAGCGATGCCCCAACGGATTCGAATTCCGGATCCATCTGCTTCAGCGCGGTCAGGGCCGTCAGGTGCGCAACCGTATAGAAGTGTGTCACCGTGCAGACGACGAGGATCGTCATCGTGCCGTAGATGGAGTTGAGCGGATTGGCTGGGTTGTTGAAGAAGAAGATATAGGCAAGGCCGAGCACCATGCCCGGCACGGCCATCGGCATCATGGCGAGGAAATGAAAGACGCTCCGGCCGAAGCGGAACCCATCGGCCTTCTCGACCATATAGGCGCCGGCAAAGACGATCACCGAGCCGAAGAATGCGGTCAGCAAGGCGAGCTTGATCGAGTTGGCATAGGCCGCCCACCCGCCGCCATCCATCAGATCGAAGGCAAAATTCTTCGTCGTCAGCGTCAGGTCGTATGGCCAGAACTTCACCAGCGCCGCGATCTGGCACATGGCGATCATGCCGAGAATGAACAGGCTGACGAGGCATGCGAAGGCAAAGCAGAAGCCGTCCATGCGCACATTGCGCTTGGGCGCATAGGGCACCGCGCGCGCCGAGAGCAGCGCCACCTGGCGCTTCTGCATCCGGCGATCGACGGCAAACGCAAGCACCGCCGGCACCAGCAGGATGACGGACACGACCGCCCCCATCTCGAAATTCTGCTGGCCGATCACCTGCTTGTAGATATCGACGGCCAGCATGCCGTATTGGCCGCCGATCACCTTGGGCAATCCGAAATCGGTGATGACCAAGGTGAAGACGACGAAGGCGGCCGACACGAGGCCGTAACGCGCGCCCGGCACCGTCACGGTGGTGAAGGTGCGCCATTTGCTGGCCCTCAGCGACGCCGCGGCCTCGTAGTGGCGCGCATCGGCGACGGACAGAGCGGTCAGGATGATGAGGAAGGCATGCGGAAGGGTGAAGAACACCGAGCCGATGACGATGCCGATCGGACCGTAGATGGAGTAACCCATCAGCCAATCCCTAAAGACACCCTGATTGCCGAAGAGATAGACGAGGGCAATACCGGGCAAGAGCGACGGCACGAGGATCGGTATCGTGAGGATACCCCGGAAGAGCCCCTTGAGCGGCATGCAACTGCGCGTCAAGGCATAGGCGAGCGCAAAAGCGATCGAGACCGTCACCACAGTGCTGATCGATGCCATCAACACTGAATTGTAGATCGAGCGGGCGAGCGCCGGCGTCGAGAAATAGGTCTTGAAATTTTCGATGCCGAGGCTGCTCGTCGGGCGCAGCACGACCCGCCGAAATGTGGTGGAATCGTATTCGCGCCATGCCGTGCCCTTCTCCAGCGTGGAGCCGACGAGAAACGCGGCATCGTCCGTGACGCCACGAATGCGATAATGGACGGGGCTGCGGAAATTGAACTGCGGGAAGAATTTCGTAACGGCCAGGCGTCCGTCCGAATTGGTGGCAAGATCCTTTTTAGCGACGACGCCGAGTTCTTTGTTGAGCGCATCCGCCGTGACGGCCGTTGCCCAGTTCGCGCCCGTCTCGTCGCTCACCTGAAACTCGAAGGCGCTCAGATCGAAGCGGTAAGTCGAAAGCGACTTGGACAGCATGACGAAGAGCGGCGCGCCCAAAGCGACGATCAGGTAAAGCCCGATAACGGCCATGAAACCGAGTTTGACGAGATCGTCTCGGGAAGCCTGCTGCCGCAGCCTTCTTGCCGGTGGTGCATAGTCGATCGCGATGCTCATCGTCAGATACCCCTCGGATAGAGCAACAGGCGCTCGCGCGGTATCTCGACCTGGATGACGCCGCCTGTTTCGATGCGCAGCCGGCGCACGGCATTGACTGAAAAGTCGGCGACGAGCGTCCGGTCACCGAGCCGCGGCGCGGTCAGTCGCGTACGCCAGAACATGCCGAGGAACTCCATCACATGCACTTCGGCATCGATCAGGTTCTGCGGCGTTGCCGGCCGGTCGAGCGAATGGACCGCATGCGCCTCGGCACCGTGCGGAATGATGTCGACGGGACGGACGACGGCCGTGGTCGCGGCCCCGGCCGCAAAGCCGTCCGTTGGGCAACAGAAGGCGGAATGACTGATCTCAACCAGACCGTCCGGCAGAACCCTTGCCGGAAACTGGTTGGTCTCGCCGATGAAGTCGGCAACGAACAGGGTCTTCGGATGACGGTAGATTTCGGTGGGCGATCCGACCTGTTCGATGACGCCGTGATTCATCACCACGATCCGGTCCGCCATGGCGAGCGCCTCCTCCTGATCGTGCGTCACCATGATGGTGGTGACGCCAAGCTTCCGTTGCAGCGCCTTGATCTCATGGCGGAGATGGACGCGCACCTTGGCATCAAGGGCAGACAGCGGTTCGTCGAGCAGAAGCAGGCCGGGGGAGATCGCAATGGCGCGGGCGAGAGCGATACGCTGCTGCTGTCCGCCGGAAAGCTGGGCGGGGTATTTCTTGCCGTGCGCCGAAAGTCCGACCGTCTCCAGAAGTTCGGCGACGCGCGCTGCGACCTCTGCCTTCGAACGGCCGGTGTTTTCCAGGCCGAAGGCAATGTTCTGCTCGATGGTGAGATTGGGAAAGAGCGCGTAGGACTGGAAGACGATGCCGTAGTCACGCTTCGATGCAGGCAAGATCGAAATATCGCGGCCACCTTGCCAGATAACGCCCCGTGTCTGCAGATCAAGGCCGGCGATCGCCCGCAAAAGGGTCGTCTTGCCGCAGCCCGAGGGGCCGAGAAAACAGACGAACTCCCCCTTGCCGATGCCGAGCGAAATGTCGCGCAACGCAACGAAATCGCCATAGCTCTTCCAGAGATCGCGGATTTCGAGATAGGGGGATGACGGGGTGGTCCCCTGGTCAGCGGCGCGGTGAATGCTCGTGGGTGTCGGTTCGATCGACATGGCATGTCTCATCTGCAAGCTCCGCTGGCTGTCAGGGATTTCTACAGCGCCGCGCGTCCTATCAGACGCGCAAAGGTCGCTGTAGCACTTTGAATTTCCGCATGTTTTCATCCTTAAATCGGATAGGATTTAAGGAAACACGCGGGAGAGAATGCGACGGGCGGAGCGCGCATGCACCCCGCCCAGGCCGATCTGAGGTCAGCTCTTCGGTTCCGACTTCGCGTCGTAACGCTTCTGCCATTCCTTCAGGATGGTCGCGCGATTGTTCGCGGCCCATTCGAAGTCGTTGTCGATCATCTTTGCGGCAATGTCAGAGGGCAGATGCTCAACGGTCTTGGCGATGCCGGGATAGGCGACCACGGCATAGCCGACATTGTACATTTCGTTGGCTTCCTTGGTGACCGACCAGTCGACCAGGGTCTTGGCGGCCTCGAGGTTGGCCGTGCCGGCAATGATCGCCGTCGCCTCGGCCTCCCAGCCCGACCCTTCGGCAGGGAAGATGATGTCGATCGGCGCGCCGGCGCTCTTGGCCTTGGCGCCTGGAAATTCGAATGACACGCCGATGACGGCCTCGCCGGCGCCGGCCATCTTGCAGGGCTTCGAGCCGGAATGCGTATAGGCGGAGATGTTCTCGTGAAGCCTGTCCATGAAGGACCAGGCCTTCTCTTCGCCCCACATCTGCATCCAGCCGGATACGTCGAGGAAACCGGTGCCCGACGAGCTCGGGTTCGGCATGACGATGTGGCCCTTGTATTCGGGCTTCGTCAGGTCTTCCCAGGTTTGAGGGGCCGTCAGCCCGAGCTTTGCGGCCTCGACCGTGTTGTAGCAGAGTGCTGCCACATAGGCGTCCATGCCGACCCAGCTCGGCGGCGTGTCACGGTCGACGAATTTCTTGTCGAGCGCCTCGACGCCCTTCGGCTGATAGGCTTCCAGCATGCCCTCCGTTTTCAGGAGAAGCAGGGATGTGGCAGCAAGCCCCCAGACAACGTCCGCCTGCGGATTGTCCTTTTCGGCAAGCAGTTTCGCCGTCATGACGCCGGTTGAATCGCGGACCCAATTGATCGTGATATCGGGATGCGCCTTCTCGAAGGTCGCCTTGTAACGATCAAGGTCGACAGCCTCGACGGCAGTGTAAACGGTGAGCTCGGTCTGTGCGGATGCGATGACGGGAAGAGCCACGGACATGGCGCCGGCAAGCATAAAAAACATGTGTCTGTTCATGCTGAATATCTCCTCTGGAGGCCTGGAAAAAATCCGGGAAGCATGGCTGGCAATCTGTCGCTGCCCTTGTCTCGCCTGCTTCAGGAGGCATTCTGCGTGGACGTGTTCAATTAGTAAAATTTATTATTCTTATCATTGTCAAAGTAAAAACTATGGGTCTAGCGAAGACTCACCGGGACGCACGTCGTCCACACCGCCTAACGTTCAGCTCCACTTGAGACGTCCGGATGGAGGCTGTACTCGAAATAATCCATGGGGAGCAGCGTCTCGCAGCCATCAAGCCAGCGTTCCCTGCGTGCAACACGGCAAATGCCCATTTCAAGCAACTGTCCTTCGCTCAAGTCGTCGTTCTCTCCCCGAGTTGCCAGGCTACCTCCCCATATTTTCCAATGGGTGGCCAAAATGCCCAGCCTTCCGAGAAGCCGTAGGAGACCGTTGGTTGTGGTGTGTTCGCCTAGGGGCTTGGCGAGCTCTGCCTCGACCCGCCGTCTCGTCAGACCGATGTCGTCGATCAAATGGGGATCTTGCTTCAGCTTTCGCTCAAGGTCGCAGCGAACGCGTTTCCGCTCGTCCCAGGTCGCGATAATGCTTCTGAGCGTCGCCAGGCTGCAGTGCCGACGCGACACTTCCGCCGGGCCCACGGGCGTTCCCGGCCGCGATGCCTGATGCGGCGCCGACGCAAGGGTGGGAATATCGTCCATGACAACCTCCATCGGGTTTGAGGGGCCCGGGGGGCCTCGACCTGTAAGAGGATGAAGTCTGGAGGATACGAACGGCGTCGTACTTAAGCCCTCCCAAAAAGTTCTCAAAAACTTCCAAAGGGTCTATAGATGCGCCGTATGCAGGGATCGCGCTTTGCCTTTGGTCCGTTCGTGCTTGATCCGGATGCGGGAACGCTCCTTCGGAACGATGATCCCGTTGCCATCGGCCACCGCGGGCCGAGGTTGCTTGCCGCATTCGTCGGACGGCCCGGCGAAATCCTTGGAAAGGCCGAATTGATGGACGCGGCGTGGCCGGGCACGGCCGTCGAGGAAGGCAACCTCACCGTCCAGATCGCACAGTTGCGCAAGCTGCTTGGCCCGGCCGCCGACGGCGGTGAATGGATCTCCACGGTTCCGCGCGTCGGCTACCGCTTCACCAGGGCCATCGAACAGCTCGAGGGCGCGAAGCGAAAACCTCTGCCGCTGCCCAGCAAACCATCGATAGCCGTGCTGCCCTTCGTGAATGTCAGCAATGATCCCGAGCAGGAATCCTTCGCGGATGGGTTGACCGAAGACCTGATCACCGACCTGTCCAGGATCTCCGGCCTGTTCGTCATCGCCCGCAACTCGGCCTTTGCCTACAAGGGAAAGCCAATGGACGTGCGCGGGATCGCTGAGGACCTTGGCGTGCGCTACCTGCTGGAGGGCAGCGCGCGCCGCGCCGCGGGGCGCGTGCGCATCAACGCCCAACTGGTCGACGCGGTGAGTGGCGATCATCTATGGGCGGAACGCTTCGATCGCAGCCTGGAAGATATCTTTGCCGTGCAGGACGAAGTCACCGGCAAGATCGCGGAGGCACTGCTCGGCCGGCTGCGCGCGCCGCCGCCGCGCCATCGGCCCAAAAATCTCGAGGCCTACGATCTCTGCGTGCGGGCGCGCAAGCTGATGGATGATACGCCGCAGGCGGCGCGGGAAGCGCATCTGATGCTCACGCGCGCAGTTTCGCTCGATCCTGATTACGCCGAGGCCTATCGCTGGCTTGCGATGAACCACTGGATGGGATGGGTCCATTCCGGCGGGCCGACGGAACCTGGCCGCAATGCTGCTCTGGAGCTGGCGCGCAAGGCTGTCGCGATCGATCCCCACGATGCCGGCAGTCGCTGGATCCTGGCGTACCTGCTTGCCTATGAGCGCAGCTTCGTCGAGGCGGATCAGGAATTTGCCACGGCGATCGAGCTCGACCCGAACGAGGCCGACACCTGGGCGGCACTATCCGACATCGCAGTCCTGGCCGGGCGGGTCGAGGAAGGCCTCGAGCACATTTGCAAGGCGTTCCGGCTGAACCCGTTTCCAGCAAGTTGGTACTACCTGACGCTCGGCCAGGCGCAATATGCGGCCGGCGAATACGAAGCCGCTGTCGAGACACTGCGCAGGGACGAGACTTATCGCACGAGCTCAAGGCGTTTCCTGGCGGCAAGCCTTGCCCAACTGGGCCGGCTCGACGAGGCGCATGCAGAGGTCGAACTGTTTCTCGTCGGCAACCCGAATTTCACAATCCACCACTGGGCAACGACCGAGCCATTCCGCGACGCTGCGACCCTTGCGCATTTCGTTGATGGCTACCGCAGGGCCGGTCTTCCGGAGTGACGCACCGGCGTGACATGTAACCGCGGCCTCGCACCGGTCGTGCGACCTACTCCTCAAAGCGGCTCGTGGCGTCACGGTCGCGGTCGTATCGTCTCGTGATCGGAAACGGCGGCAACCAGGACTCGCGACGCACGATCCAGCTTTCGTAGGTTGGCACCAGTTGGTCAGGGGCATCCAGGGAGCCCACATTCACTTCGATTTCGTCTGCGGTGCGTGCGAAAATGGACGAGCCGCAGCGGGGACAGAAAAACCGCCCGGCGTAGTCGCGTGTTTCGCCATCGATCGTCACCGCATCCTGAGGGAATATCGCGGAAGCGTGAAAAAGCGCGCCGTGATGCTTGCGGCAGTCGAGACAGTGGCAAAGGCCGACCCGGTATGGGCGTCCCGACGCCACAATTCGGACGTTGCCGCACAGGCAACCGCCAGTGAATCGGTCCATGCCGTGTCTCCTTCAAAATCAAGCGGACCGAATGTTTACAACCAACAACATTCTCATCGCAATTGCCGCTGCGGGCAGGAATGCGCCGTTCTCCCGTAACGGGCGATGGTGGACATCCCTTCCGGGCGAACAGAGCCTATCACATGATACTCCTGCAACATCGCTTGCGTCGCACACAAGGCTCCCACTTCCGCACGCATGGATATGCCCTCATCGAACGCGCCGTCTGTAGGCTTAAACACTTCAAACGCGTCACTCCTCTGCACAATTGATGACGAAACGAACAGGGCCTGTATCCGCGAGCGACAGATGCTGACAAAGCGTCTCGCAAACATGCGCAAAGAAAAAGGGAGCTGCCGATCGACAGCTCCCAGGAAGGGTGATTTGGCAGGGGACGCCCGCATCACCAGGGCAGGGAAAACGTCTTGACGTTCGTGAAGCTTTTCATCGCCTCGATCACGCCCTCCTTGTAGCCATTGCCCGAATCCTTGATGCCGCCAAAGGGGGACATTTCGATGCGATAACCGGGCACCTCCCAGATGTTCACCGTACCGACCCTGAGGCTGGCGATGTATTTCTGCATGCGGCGGAAGTCGTTGGTGCAGACCCCGGACGACAGGCCGAAGGCGGTCGAGTTGGAGAGTGCGATCAGAGCATCGTCATCGTCGGGTGCCCGCACGATCGGAATGATCGGCGCGAAGGTTTCCTCCATCACCAGTTCGCTCGAATGCGGCACACGATCGACCACGATCGGCGGGAGAAGAGCGCCGCGGCGGCCCGGATCGTAGAGGATGTCCGCCCCCTGCTCGGCCGCCTGATGCACCCGACGCTCGAAGGTTTCGGCAGCACGGGCATGCACGACCGTGCCCAGTTCCGTCGCGCGATCCATCGGATCGCCGAAACGGAGCTTTTTTGCCCGTTCCAGCACGAGCGGCACGAAACGATCGGCCACGCTCTCCTGGCACAGAATGCGCTTGACCGCCGTGCAGCGCTGGCCCGAGTTCTTCGTTGCGCCTGCGACCGCGAGGTCGGCCGCCTTTGCCAGGTCGTCGTCCGACAGGTCGTTGAGGATGATCAGCGGGTCGTTGCCGCCGAGTTCGAGGATCTGGCGCTTGTAGTGCGCGTTCGCCGCGATCAGCTTGCCCACCGGCACGCTGCCGGTGAAGGTGATGAGGTCGAAGTTCGGGTTGGTCATCATTTCCATCCCGATATCCGCCGGCCAGCCGGTCACCACCGACAGCATTTCCGGCGGCAATCCCACCTCGTAGAGAATGTCGGCGAAGACGAGCGCCGTCATCGGCGTCAGCTCCGTCGGCTTCAGCACCACGCAGTTGTTGGTCGCAATGGCCGGCGCCACCTTGTGTGCCACCATATTGAGCGGGTGGTTGAAGGGTGTGATCGCCGAGATGGCGGTCAGCGGCTCGCGCATCGTGAAGATCTTGCGCGCCTTGCCGTGCGGGGTGAGGTCGCAGGAGAAGATCTCGCCGTCATCGCGAATGCACATCTGGCCCGACAGCGTCAGCACGTCGAAGGCGCGGCCGACCTCGTAGAGCGAGTCCTGCTTCGATATGCCGAGCTCCAGCGTGATGATATCGGAGATCTCCTCCTTGCGGGCGACCAGCATCTCGGCCGCCTTCAGCAGGATGCGCTGGCGCTCGTATCGCGTCAGCTTCGGCTGATAGGCCGCCGCAATCTCGAAGGCCCTGCGGGCGTGCTCGGCGCTGCCGGCCGGAACGGTACCGATGACGGCGTCGTTCCAGGGATAGTGCACCTCGATCACCCCCTCGGCATCGACCGTCTTGCCGGCAATGCGCATGGGTTCATGGCGAATGGCGAATGTCGTTTCCACCTTGGTCATCGTCCGCTCCCTATTGTGCCGGCTGTGCCGCCGCGACGAGCGCATAGTAGAAGGCGTCGAAGTTGCGCAACGTGGTGGCGGAAACAAGCTCGGGCAGCTTGCGGTTTGCGATGAATGGCACCTCCTGTTCCGTGAGGCCGCCGTGCGAGCGCAGCGGCTCGTTGAGCGCGGCAAGATCGTGGCGATGCTCGCTGGTGCCGAGCGTCTTGTTCTCCGAGGAGATGAGAACGATATCGCCGATGCGGTCATCCGGCAGTTCGAAACGAATGCAGGCCTCGGGCCGCGAAAGAACGAGGTCGATGCCGTCGATCGCCGCCAGCCGTTCGATGATCTCCTCCTTGTCGGCGCGTTCGGGCAGGTAAGCCGTCGCGAACGAACCAAGCGCGCCGTGGTGGACGACGTAGGGGTCGGTGATCGGCAGGATGACGCGCGCCGCGTCCTTTCCGAGCCATTCATCGAGCACGTCCTGCACGTAGATCACATCCGGCGAACCGTCGGCCTTGTGCTTCGGCTTCATGCCGTGATCGGCCGTCACGATGATCGCAGCGCCAAGCGCGTCGAGTTCGGTCAGGTACTTGTCGAACATCTCGTAGAAGGCGTTCGCCGCCGGAACGCCCGGGGCATATTTGTGCTGCACGTAGTCCGTGGTCGTCAGGTACATGACGTCAGGAGCGAACTCTTTCAGCAGCTTCACGCCGGCTGCAAAGACGAATTCCGAAAGTTCCGCCGAATAGACCTCCGGCACCGGCCGGCCAAGCCAGGCCGAGGCGTTCTCGATACCGTTCTCCGCCTTGGTCGACGTGTCGGACTTTTCGGACGAGAAGCAGACCGCTCTGCCCTCATCGAACTTGAGGCCGTCACCGAGAAGTGCGCGGAGCTTGTCCTTGGCCGTGACGACCGCGACCTTTGCGCCGGCATCGTAGAAGGCCTTGAAGATGGTCGGCGCCCGCAGGAAGCGCGGGTCGTTCATCATCACTTCGTTGCCGGTCTGCGGTTCGTAGAGGTAGTTGCCGCAGATGCCGTGAATGGCCGGCGGACGGCCGGTCGCGATGGAAAGGTTGTTGGGGTTGGTGAAGCTCGGGATGACGCTGAGCGCCGTGCGCTCCGTCCCGGTCTGGCGAATGCGGGCGAGCGTCGGCATCAGCCCGGCCTTGATGGCCTCGTCGAGATAGGCCGGCTCGCAGCCGTCGAGGCAGATGGCGATGGCGGTGACGTTCGGCCAGGGATAGGTGCGCCGATTGGCGGTGACGGCGACGTTGATCTTGGACATCTGGTTCATCGGGAAATTCCTATCGTTCGTTCAAGCGGCGAGACGGCTGCGTTCGGCAAGGGCGATCGCTGGAGGGGCGGCATTGGCGACCCCCATTTCGGCCAGAGAACTGCGGGCGGCTTCGACCACGCGGCGCATCACATGTTCATCCATGCGGCCGATGCAGCCGACGCGGAAACTGTCGACGACCGTCAGCTTTCCGGGGTAGATGATGAAACCCTTCTCCTTCATCAGCTCGTAGAAGCGGTCGAAGGCGAAGGCCGGATCGGCGGGGCTGAAGAAGGTGACGATGATCGGCGACAACCAGCGGTCGGCAAGCAGCGTCTCGAAGCCTGCCTCTCGCATGCCGGCGACCATGACGTCCCGGTTGCGCGCATACCGCGCCCCGCGGGCGGCAACACCGCCTTCCTCGCGATGCAGTCGAAGCGCCTCCAGGAACGCGGCGACGACATGGGTTGGCGGCGTGAAACGCCACTGGCCGGTCTTGTTCATGTAGTCCCACTGCGCATGCACGTCGAGGCTGAGCGAATGGCTGCGGTCCTTGGCCGCCTCCAGTTCGTTTCTGCGGGCGATGACGAAGCCGAAGCCAGGCACGCCTTCGATGCATTTGTTGGCCGACGAAACGATCGCCTCGTAACGGAAGTCGGCGAGCCCGGCCGCAACGGCACCGAAGGCACTCATCGAGTCGACCAGCAGCTTGCGACCGCTGGCATAGACAACCTCGGAGATTTCCTTGAGCGGATTGAGGATGCCGGAACTGGTCTCGCAGTGAACGACGACGACATGGGTGATGGCCGGATCTGCGTCGAGCGCGGCGGCGACCTCGGGGCCGCGCGGCGGCATGTAATCGCCCTTGTCGATCGTCACGTGGTCGCGTCCGAGGTAGGCGAGCGTCTGAGCGATACGCTTGCCATAGGCGCCGTTCATCAGCACCAGCACCTTGCCGTCGCGGGGAACGAAGCTGCCGAGCATCGCCTCGACCGAGAACGAACCGCTGCCCTGCATCGGGACGCAATCGAACTCGCCCTTGGCATCGCCGGCAATGTCGAGAAGCTGGCGACGCAGTTGCGCAGTCATCGCACGGAAATCACCGTCCCATGACCCCCAGTCCCTCAGCATCGCCTCTTTGACTTCGTAGGCCGTCGTCAGCGGACCGGGCGTCAGCAGATAGGGCTCGCCAAGTCTCGGCGTTTCCAGCGGTGCGATGGTTCTGTCAGAAGCGGTGTTTGGCATTGTCCGTCCTCACGTTGGCGTCTCCGGGACTGACAATGCGGTGGGCAGACATATATGTAAAATCGTTCTTTTGTATGAATCTATAGACAGAACTTATACATCTACGCGGCCGGAACGAGACGGCTTTCGAGCAGGTCTCCGGTCTCGCGAAGACGGGGATAGGCCATCGTCGTGACCAGCGAATTGAGTTCCTTCAGCGCACGCACGATCTCCAGGTGCATGTCGCTCGACTGGATGCTCGCGGCAATGCCTTGCCTGAGCCGCTCGAGATGGCTTTGACTGCTTTCCTGCACCAGCCGGCGGACATGTTCCTTCTGGCGCACCATCTCGCGGGCAATCACCGGTTCGGGCGAGACGAGCAGATTGGCGGCAAGTTTCACATTCGAAAACACGGCGGCATGCAGCGCCGTCAGTTCGTGCCAGCCCGCGGTTGAAAAGGCGCCGGCCCCCTCCAACCGTTCCTCCGCCATGCGCAACAGGCTCTTCGACACGACGTCGCCGGCATATTCCAGATGAATGGCCGCCTCGGTGAGTTCGATGCCGCGCCGGGATTGCTCCTCCGTCAGCACGCCTCGATTGACCGCAGCGATAAAAAGCTTGATCTCGCTATGGGCGCGATGGATGTCCCCGTCGATGCGGCGCAGCGCATTGACGGTCTCGGGCGTCGGCGAGGCGATCACGACCATGACCGGTTCGAGCAAACGCGTGATCAGGTTGCCCATATGCAGGACTTCGCGTGCGGCGGCCGCCAATGCCTGCGCCGGCTTGTCGATCAGAGACCGCTCGAGCGCACTCACATGGGCTGCAAGACTGGCTTCCTTGTCCCCGACGTTTTCGGGGGTGAGAAGGCGAATGAAGCGCGCCATCAGGCCACACGATACCAGACCCAGGAGCACCAATGCCGCATTGAACAGCACATGCAGATTGACGAGCTTGGCAGCGACCGTCGCGCCAGGCAGCCACGCAAACGGGATCTGCATGGAAAACAGCGTGAAGACCGCGGCGCTGAACAGTGCCCGGAAGGCAAGATTGCCAAGCGGCGGGCGCCTGCCCTCCACCGGCAGGCCACGGGTCAGCCACAGGGCGATCAGCCCGCCACCAAGATTGACGCCGAGGATCAAGGGAATGCCGACGTCGAGCGGCAGCAGACCCTTTGCGGCAAAGGTCAGGATCAAAAGGATGGCCGCAACGCTGGAATGCAGCCCCCAGGTGAAGACGGCAGCAACGATCATCACCGTCAGAGGGTCCTTGCTGAGCATGTCGATCGCTGCCGGCAGCAGCGGGCTTTGACCAAGCGGCAGCGTCGCATGGCCGATCATCTGCAGCGATAGAAGCAATAGGCCGATCCCGAGAACGGCACGCCCGGCCTCGACCGGCTTGCGAGCGCGCGCCTTGAGGTGCAGGAGGCCGCCTGCAGCAATCAGCAGCGGCGCCAGCCAGTGCAAATCGAAACTCAAGATCTTGACGACGAGGGCCGAACCCAGGTCCGCGCCGAGAAGGACCGCCAGGCCGACATCGAGGGTCAGCGCTCCGCTCACGGCAAAGCTCGCGGCCAGCATGGCGACCGCCGTCGAACTCTGAAGGGCAATCGCAATCAAACAGCCATAGGCAGCCGCGCGCGGCCTGCCACCAGCGCCGCCGACGGCACGCGTGACCACATCGCCGCAGGCAGCTTCGACGCCCTTCTTGACCAGGCTGACGGCGTAAAGCAGCAGGACTGTTGCAGCAGTGAGTTCGAGGGCGACGACCGAAAGATTCATAGGCGCGCTCCGGAAAGGTTTGGCTCCGGAAACTATCTTTTGCCCCTTTACATAAATCAAATCGTTCGTTCTGATGGTTTCATCGACAGAACTTATCTGTGGGGATGTTACCGTGCGCTATGTCCAGCTCCGCGCCTTTCACAATGTGGCTATCCATGGCGGCTTTTCACGGGCAGCCGAAGCCCTCTTCCTGACGCAGCCCGCTGTCTCCGACCAGGTGCGCAAACTCGAGGAGGAATATGACGTCCTGCTCTTCAATCGGAACAAGAAACAGGTCACGCTGACCCAGGCCGGCCAGCAGCTTCTGGAAGTCACCCGGCGCATGTTCGACGTCGAGCAGCAGGCACTCGATCTTCTCTCTGAATCGCGCGCATTGAGGGCCGGAAAGCTTAGGATCGTCGCGGATGCTGCGCACCATCTGCTGCACATTCTTGCCGCCTTCCGACGGACCTACCCGACGGTGCAGGTGTCGATCGACGCGGGCAACACGGAGACGGTCATCACCAGCCTGCACGCCTATGAGGCTGATATCGGCGTTCTCGGTGAAATCCCGCAGGTGGGCGACTTCGACGTTCTGAAGTTGAATTCCACGCCGATCGTCGCTTTCGCAAGCCGCGACTATCCCCTGGCGACGTGTCAGAGCGTCACCTTCGCCGAGCTTGCAAAACACCCGCTCGTCATGCGCGAGCGAGGCTCCAAAACCCGCCAGAAGCTCGAGGCGATGGCCGAGCAGTGCGGCGTCACGCTGACGCCGCTCATCGAGGCCGAGGGCCGCGAGGCCGTTCGCGAGATCGTCGCTGCCGGCGGCGGTGTCGGTTTCGTCTCCTCCGCGGAGTTCGGCCAGGACACCCGGCTCGTGCCGATCAAGATCGATGCTCCGGAAATGCTGATGGACGAGGCGCTCATCTGCCTGCGCGAACGCAGCAACGGCAAACTCGTCCATGCATTCTACGAAATAGCGCGCAAACTCACGCAAAACGCGGCCGGTGATGTCAAGCCGGCGGGAGACGCAGCCCTTGGCTGACACTTACTGCATGATTCCTTAAATCGGATCCGATTTAGGGATAAAATTATGCAGCAAGTTTAAAGCGTTACAGCGCCGCGCGTCATATTTGACGCGCGGCGCTGTAGGGCGTACCGGCACGGTCGCTGCCGGTCCTATGCGGCGCACGTCTTTCGCACCGCCGGCAGATAGCGCTCATGCCCAATTGAGAAGAAGTTCAACGAGCCGATGTTTTGGACCGGGCGGATGAAACCGAGATTGACCTGTCCGTTCTCCATTCACCGGCAGCTATTATGCCAGGAACGATATCGACCGGAATGCCATTCTCCTGCAACCGGGCGATCTCTTCGCCGGCGCATCCGGAAATCATCGCATCGCCGGATTTCAGCCGGACGACCCGTTTTCCGGCGCGCGCCAACGACACCATCATGTCGTTGATGTCCTCCTGTCGGCAGCTCGTGCGGTCGCCGACGAGAAGGCGCTTGGCCTCGCGCCGGGCAAGCTCCAGGACCTCGTCAGAGACCAAGTCGTCGAAAAGGATGACGTCAGCTGCCTGCATTGCCCGCACTGCCTTCAGCGTCAGATGCTCCGCCTCGCCGGGGCCGGCGCCGACGAGCGTGACGCGGCCGGTGGCAGTCCGGTTCGCCGCAAGGCGATCCATTTCCGCCACCAGCCGCGTCTCTACACCCTCCTCCGGTGTCTCCCGAAAGGCGTGATCGACAAAGCGCTCCCAAAAAGCGCGCCGCCCAACACCGGGCTTGAGGCGTGCATTGACCTTGTCGCGGATCGCCTGCGCCAGCGACGCCCAGTCCTTCAGAGCCGGTGGCAGCAGCGTTTCGATGCGGCGACGGATCGCCTGGGCCAGGATGGGAGCGGCGCCATCGGTCGATATGGACACGACGACAGGCGAGCGATTGACGATCGAGCCGAACTGAAACTGGCAATAGGCCGGTTTGTCGATGACGTTGACCGGTACGCCGGCCTTTTGGGCTGCCTCGAAGAAGGCTTGGGCATCGCTCTCAGCCTCGCAATCGGCGATCGCAAGCGCCGCGCCGATGAGCGTGTTCTTGGTCCAGGCTTCGCCGTGATGCACGAACCTGCCGCCCGGGTGACAGGAGCCGCCCTCGAGCAGGCGGGTGCAGACCTCTCCGAGTTCCTCAAACGGCGCATAGACATGCACCTCGGCGCCGCAGGCCGCCAACAGTTCCGCCTTCCAGGCAGCGGCGTCGGAGCCACCGGCCACGACGACGCGGCGGCCGTCGAGCGCCCAGAACACTGGCAGCTTTGCCAGTGGCATCATGCGCGGCGGCTCCGCGCGTAGGCGCCTTTCATTCCGCGGCGGCAGCAAGGCATCCATCGACGATCCCCCTGATCTCGGCGCGGCAGGAGCCGCAATTGGTTCCGGCATTGAGTGCCTGGCCGACCGCCTCGACCGTGCGGCAGCCGTTGCGCACGGCAGCAACGATCTGGTTGATCCCGACATTGAAGCAGGAGCAGACGGTTGCGCCCGGATCAGGCTTATCCGCTCCCGGCCGGCCGGCCACGAGCGCGAAGCGCAGACGCAGATCCGATTGCGAGATATCGAGCTGCTCGACCGCCCAGTTGCGGGCGACCGCGACGGGCTCCGGCGCGAGATACAGGGCCAGCAGAAGCCGATCGCTGTCGAAGAATGCAAGCCGGCGATGGCCCGATGGCCCGTCCGCGTAGCCGATCGGGTCGATATCGCCAGGCAGGTCGAAGGTGCGCCGGCACCAGGCGACCCAATCCTCAGGTGCCCTCTCCGCCGCCAGCTCGAGCCGCCAACCTCCCCGTGCCTTGGCGAGCGCCCAATAGGTGCAATCGAGGGCTTTAGGCTTTGCGGCACTCACCGCAAATCCATAGGTGGTGGCTGCGAAGCGGCGGGCGGAAACAGCAACGTTCTTGGAGGCCGGCTGCCCCGAAACGGGATCGGTGATCGGCGGCACCAAAGCATCGATGCGCGCCTTGGCCGCGAACTGGTCGTTCCAGTGCATCGGCACGAAGAGGTTGCCGCGCGCCTGGCGTTCGGTAATCAGTGCCCGAACGATCGCCTCCCCATAAGGGCTTTCCAATACCACGAGATCGGCGGGCGATAGATCAAGCTCCATCGCATCGCGCGGGTGGATCTCGACGAAGGGCTCGCCGATATGGGCGGAGAGCCGCGCGCTCTTTCCCGTCCGGGTCATCGTGTGCCAGTGGTCGCGGACACGCCCGGTGTTGAGGGTGAAAGGGAAGGCGTCGCTGACGCGGTCGTCAACGCGACTGGTGGTCGCGATGAAGCGTGCGCGCCCGTCCGCATGGAAGAAGCTGCCGTCAGCGAAGAAGCGTGTCGTCGCGCTCGCCGCACCCCGCGGCTGCGGCCATTGGAACGGTATCAGCGCATCATAGCCGGCATTATCGATCGAGGCATGGGCACCGATATCGAAATCGCGCCGCCCATCGTTCTCGAAGCCTGAAAGACCGGCATGTTCGGCAAAGATTTCGGATGCCGACGCATAGGCAAATGCGCCGGCAAAACCCATGCGGCGGCCGACTTCGGCAAGCTGCCACCAATCCGCTCTGGCGTCCCCAGGTGCCGAGAGAAAACCACGCTGGCGAGAAATGCGGCGCTCGGAGTTGGTGACCGTGCCATCCTTTTCACCCCAGCCGAGCGAAGGCAGCAGCACATGCGCATGACGCGTCGTATCGGTCTTCTTCAGGACATCGGAGACGACGACGAAGGGACAGGCCTTGAGCGCTGCCTCGACGGCATCGGCATCCGGCATCGACACCACCGGATTGGTCGCCATGATCCAGATCGCCTTGATGCGCCCGTCGGCAACGGCGCGAAACATGTCGACGGCCTTGAGGCCCGGCTTGGCGGCGAGCGACGGCGCGCCCCAGAAGCGCCGGACCTGATCGCGGTGCCCGGCCTTTTCGATATCCATATGGGCGGCAAGCATATTGGCAAGCCCGCCTACCTCGCGACCGCCCATGGCGTTGGGCTGGCCGGTCAGCGAGAACGGCCCCATGCCGGGACGACCGATGCGGCCGGTGGCCAGATGGCAATTGATGATGGCATTGACCTTGTCGGTCCCGGCCACCGACTGGTTGACCCCCTGGCTGTAGCAGGTGACGACCTTTTCCGTCGTTTCGAACAGTCGAAAGAAGGTCGCTATTTCCGTCGCCTCGAGCCCCGTCGCCTGCGCCAAAGCGGTCTCATCGAGCGCACTTGCTGCGGCGAAGGCTTCGGCGAAGCCGCTGGTATGGGCGGAAATATAGCCCTGATCGACGGCCGGGCTCGCGGCCAGGTGCGCGAACAGGCCATTGAACAGCGCAACATCACCATCCGGTCGGATCGCCAGATGCAGATCGGCGATGTCGGCGGTCATTGTCCGGCGCGGATCGATGACGACGACCCGCATCTGCGGCCGGGCTGCCTTAGCCGCAGCCAGACGCTGGTAGAGAACCGGATGGCACCAGGCGAGGTTGGAGCCGGTCAGGATGACGAGATCCGCCAACTCCAGATCCTCGTAGCAGCCGGGCACGGTATCGGCACCGAAGGCGCGGCGATGACCGGCCACGGACGAGGACATGCACAGGCGCGAGTTCGTGTCGATGTTGGCCGAGCCGATGAAGCCCTTCATCAGCTTGTTGGCGACGTAGTAATCCTCGGTCAGCAACTGGCCGGAGACGTAGAAGGCAACAGAATCCGGCCCATGTTGGGCGATCGCGCTTGAGAAACGCTCGGCAACATGATCGAGCGCCTCATCCCAATCCGCCCGTTCGCCGGCGATCTCGGGATAGAGCAGCCGTCCGTCGAGATCGAGCGTCTCGGCAAGCGCCGACCCCTTGGAGCAAAGCCGGCCGAAGTTGGCGGGGTGATCCGGATCGCCTTTCACGCCGACGCCGCCGTCATCGCCAACCGTCGCGATCACGCCGCAGCCGACACCGCAATAGGGACAGGTGGTTTTGACTTCGGTTGCCATGACTATTCCGCCGCGATCATCAGGCTTTCGAGCGCGATGAAGAGCGCGCCGCCGTCGTTGCGCACGGGGATCGTGCGCACGGCGCCCTCGTCCGCGCCCAGCGCCTTGCCGGTTTCGAGCGAGATCACCCAGTTGTGCAGCGGGCAGGTGACGGCCGTGCCGTGGACGATGCCCTGTGACAGCGGCCCGCCCTTGTGCGGGCAGTGATCCTCGATGGCGAAAACCTCGTTTTCGGCCGTGCGGAAGACGGCGATCTTGCCTTGGGGCGTTCGCACGCAGCGTGCGCCGCGGAGCGGAATGTCCGAAATGTCACCGATTGTGATCCAGTTCATGTCCATCATCTCACTCCGCTGCCTGGGAAAAACCGACCGTCGCCATCGGTCGGAACTCGTGCTTGTCCTTGCCGGAGACACGCTCCGACCAGGGGTCGACCTGGGCGAATTTCTGGCTGAAGACGAAGCGATCGAAGAACGCCTTGCGACGTTCCGCATCGTCCATGATCTGGCGGCGGATTTCCTCGAGGCCGACGCGCTTGGCCCACTTGTAGATACGCTCGAGATAGCGGGCCTGCTCGCGGTACATCTGCGTCAGCGCCACGATATGCTCGAGCGCCTCGTCCTCGGTCCTGACCAGACCGAGAACCTCGGTGCCCTTGATGTCGAGCCCGGCGGCACCGGCAAAGTGGATCTCGAAGCCGCTATCGACGCAGATGACGCCGATATCCTTGCAGGTGGCCTCGGCGCAGTTTCTGGGACAGCCGGAGACGGCCATTTTCAGTTTGGCCGGGGTCCAGGAACCCCACATGAACTTCTCGATGCGGATGCCCAGCCCGGTCGAATCCTGCGTGCCGAACCTGCACCAGTCGGAACCGACGCAGGTCTTCACCGTGCGCAGACCCTTGGCGTAGGCCTGGCCCGACACGAAGCCGGCCTTGCCGAGATCGGCCCAGACGGCGGGCAGATCTTCCTTCTCGATGCCGAGCAGGTCGATGCGCTGACCGCCCGTAACCTTGACCATCGGGATCTCGAACTTGTCGACCACGTCAGCGATCGCGCGCAGTTCCCCAGAGTTGGTGACCCCACCCCACATGCGCGGGACGACGGAATAGGTGCCATCCTTCTGGATATTGGCGTGCACACGCTCGTTGATGAAGCGCGACTGGTAGTCGTCGGCATATTCGTCCGGCCAATCGCAGACGAGATAATAGTTGAGCGCCGGGCGGCACTTGGCGCAGCCGCAGGAAGTCTTCCATTCCAGCTCCTGCATCACGGCGGGAATGGTCTTCAGCCCCTTGGCCTTGATCAGTCGGCGGACGTCGTCGTGGCCGAGTTCGGTACAGTTGCACATCGGCTGGACGGCAGCGGGATTGTAGGCTTCGCCGAGCGTCAAGGACATCACCTGCTCAACGAGACCCGTGCAGGATCCGCAGGAGGCGGATGCCTTGGTATGGGCGCGCACCTCGTCGAGCGATGTCAGTCCCTTGCCCGTGATCGTCGCGACGATCTTGCCCTTGCATACGCCGTTGCAGCCGCAGATTTCCGCATCATCCGGCAAGGCTGCAACGGCCGCCGTAGGGTCCAGCGGGGATCCTCCCTGATAGGCCTGGCCGAAGATCAGGGTTTCGCGCATGGCGGTGATATCTGCCCCCCTCTTCATCAGATCGAAGAACCAGGAGCCGTCCGATGTTTCGCCGTAGAGGACGGCGCCGATGATGCGGTTTTCCCTCAGCACCAGGCGCTTGTAGACGCCGGCGGTCGCATCGCGGAGCACGATTTCCTCGCGACCTTCGCCATCGGCAAAGTCGCCGGCGGAGAAGAGATTGATGCCGGTGACCTTGAGCTTTGTATTGGTGACCGAGCCATGATATTCCGCATCACCGCCGGCCAGCCGGTCGGCAAGCACCCTGGCGCTTTCATAGAGCGGCGCCACCAGGCCGTAGCAGGTGCCGCGATGTTCGGCGCATTCGCCGAGCGCATAGACCGCCGCATCCGACGTCATCATGCCGTCGTCGACGACGATGCCGCGGTTGACCGCGATACCGGCTTCCTTCGCCAGGCCTGACGCCGGACGAATGCCGACGGCCATGACGACCATCGACCCCTCGATGATCCGGCCGTCTTCGAGCTCGATGCCCTCGACCTTCGTTTCGCCGAGGATCCGTTTGGTGTTGGCCTTGGTGACGATCTCGATGCCACGTTCGGTCAGCGCTTTTTCCAGGAGATAGGCGGCGGCCGGATCGAGCTGACGCTCCATGATCGTCGGCATCAGGTGGATGACGGTGACCTCCATGCCCTGGCGCTTGAGGCCATAGGCCGCCTCGAGCCCGAGCAGGCCGGCGCCGATGACGATGGCACGGCCGCCGCCCCTGCTGCCGGTAAGCATTTTTTCGACGTCGTCGAGGTCGCGGTAGGCAAGCACGCCGGGTAGCTGATGGCCGGGCACGGGAATGATGAAGGGACTGGAGCCGGTGGCGATCACCAGCTTGTCGTAGCTGGCGGTGATGCCGTTTTCCGAGGTTACCGTGCAGGCCGTCCGGTCGATCTGAGCGACCTTGGCGCCCTTGTGCAAGGTGACGCCATTTGCGGCGTACCAGGCGTCGTCATGGATGACGATGTCCGCGTATTCCTTCTCGCCAGACAGCACCGGCGACAGCATGATGCGGTCGTAATTGACGCGCGGCTCGGCGTTGAAGATCGTGACCTCATAGCGACCCGGGGCCTTTTCGAACAGCTCTTCGAGCATGCGCCCCGGCGCCATGCCATTGCCGATGATGACCAGTTTTTCGCTTGTGCTTTGAGCCATGGGGATCACTCCGCAGCTTCGACGAAACGGTGGCGCTCGTAGAGGAACTTGAGCACCGCTTCGCGGCATTTGAGGTAGGTTCGGTCGGCCGCAAGCTCGATGCGCCGGCGCGGGCGGGCGAGCGGCACGTCGAGGATCTCGCCGATGCGCGCCGAAGGCCCATTGGTCATCATGACGATACGGTCGGAAAGCAGCACCGCCTCGTCGACATCATGGGTGATCATCAGCACCGTGTTGCCGAGCTCGGCGTGGATCTGCATCACCTGGTCCTGCAGATGGGCGCGGGTCAGCGCATCGAGTGCGCCGAACGGCTCGTCGAGCAGCAGCACCTTCGGTTCCATGGCCAGCGCCCGGGCGATGCCGACACGCTGCTTCATGCCGCCGGAAACCTCGGACGGGCGCTTGTCGGCAGCGTGCGCCATCTGCACCAGCTCGAGATTGCGCATGGTCCAGTCATGGCGCTCAGCCTTACCCTTGGTCGCGCCGAACACCTTGTCGACGCCGAGGCGAACGTTCTCGTAGACCGTCAGCCAGGGCAGCAGCGAATGGTTCTGGAAGACGACGGCGCGGTCCGGTCCCGGCTCGTCGGCAACCCTGCCATCGAGCAGGACCACGCCGGTGGTGGCCTGCGTCAGGCCAGCGACAATATTGAGCAGCGTCGACTTTCCGCAGCCGGAATGGCCGATGATCGAGATGAATTCGCCCTTGTCGACGGAAAGCGAGACCTGCTTCAGGACCTCCGTCCTGACGCCGCCGCGTTCAAAACTCTTGTCGATAAGCTCAAGCGAAAGATAGCTCTTGGTCATGGTCTTTGCCTTTCTCACGCGGTTGCCGTGCCGCGGGTAACGATGCGGCCGATGAGGGCGATGAGACGATCGAGGAGGAAACCGACGATGCCGACGTAGATCAGCGCGACGATGATGTCGCTGATCAACGAGGAGTTCCATGCGTCCCAGATGAAGAAGCCGATGCCGACGCCACCGATCAGCATCTCGGCGGCAACGATGGCGAGCCATGAGAGGCCGATGCCGATGCGAAGGCCGGTGAAGATGTAAGGGGCTGCCGCCGGCAGCATGATCTTGCCGAAATATTCGAAGGCATTGAGCCGCAGCACCTTGGCGACGTTCTGGTAGTCCTGCGGAATGTTGCGGATGCCGACGGCGGTGTTGATGATGATCGGCCAGATCGCGGTGATGAAGATCACGAAGATCGCCGAGGGGGTGCCGTCCTGGAAGGCGGCAAGCGACAGCGGCAACCAGGCGAGTGGCGGCACCGTGCGCAGCACCTGGAAGATCGGATCGAGCCCGCGCATGGCAAGGGCGCTCTGGCCGACGAGTGCGCCAAGCGCGATACCGACGACGGCAGCAAGCGCATAGCCGATCGCAACACGCTGCAGGCTGGCCGAGATATGCCAGAACAGACCCTGATCGACCCCTTGCCCGACATAGAACGGGTGCGCAATGAGCTCCCAGCTTTCTTCGAGAACGCGTGTCGGCGCCGGCAAGCTCGAGTCGGGCGCCGAACAGATCACCTGCCAGGCGACCAGGATGAAGCTCAGAGTGACCACGAGCGGGACGAGATTGATCAAAGCCGTCGTGAGCGCCGCCGGCAGCCGGCCGCTGGCGCCGGGTCTGGCGGCGCGGGTAAAGGCGATGACACGGGCCGCGTGCCGTGGGGCAGCATCCTGCGGAAGCTTGAGGTTGGTGACGGACATACCGTTCTCCTAAAGGTTCAAGTCGGGCGGCGGCGGGGTTCGGCCGCCGCCACGAAGGCTCAGGCGACGCGCGAGATGCTCAGGCTCTTCAGGTAAGCCTGCGGATCTGCCGGGTCGAAGACCTTGCCGTCGAAGAATTTTTCCACGCCGCGCGAGGTCGAGGACGGGATGTCGGAGACGCCGAGCTCCTTGGCCGCCTCGCGCCAGATGTCCTCACGGTTGACCGTGGCAACGAGCGCCTTGACGTCGGTGTCGGGCGCAAACTTGCCCCAGCGGATGTTCTCCGTCAGGAACCAGCTGTCATGGCTCTGGAAGGGATAGGAGGCGTGGTCGCGCCAGAACTTCATGAAATGCGGGCTGGCCTCGACGATCTTGCCGTTGCCGTAGTCGTATTCACCCTTCAGCCGGTCGACGATGTCCTTCGGCGGTACGTTGAACCAGCTGCGCTTGCCGACGATCTTCGCCAACTCTTCCTTGTTGGCCATGTCGTCGCACCATTGCGCCGCTTCCTGGATGGCCATGGTGAGCGCCTTGGCGGCGCGCGGGTTTTTCTCCACCCAGTCGGCACGCATTGCGAAGGATTTTTCCGGATGCTCGTTCCAGATCTCGGCGGTGTTGACGGCGGTGTAGCCGATCTTCTGGTTGACGAGCTGCTCGTTCCAAGGCTCGCCGACGCAGAAACAGTCCATGGTGCCGACCTTCATGTTGGCGACCATCTGCGGCGGCGGAACAACAATCGTCTCGACATCCGAGTCCGGATCAATGCCGCCCGCGGCAAGCCAGTAACGCAGCCAGAGGTCGTGTGTGCCACCGGGGAAGGTCATCGCCACCTTGGCCGCAGCGCCTTCCGCCTTCTTCCTCGCAAAGGCCTCCTTCAACGCGGAAGCATCGAGCCCGACTTTCAGATTGGCATAGGCGCCACCGACCGAGATCGCCTGCGCGTCGAGATTGAGGCGCGCGAGGATCGCCATCGGCAGCGGCTGGTTGTTCTGCGTGACCTTGCCGGTCGAGATCAGGTAGGGCATCGGCGTGAGAATATGGGCGCCATCGATGCCGGCACCGGCCGAACCGAGCACAAGGTTGTCGCGCGTCGTGCCCCAGGAAGCCTGCTTGACCACATCGACTTCGGTCATGCCGTACTTGTCGAACAGGCCCTTCTCCTTGGCGACGATCAGTGGCGCGGAATCGGTGAGCGCGATAAAGCCGAGCACGGCCTTGGTCGTTTCCGGACCCGCAGCCTGAGCGAAGGCGCCGGAAGGGAATGCCGCCTTGACCGCACCGAACAGGGCGGCCGTGGCTGTGGTCTTCAGCAGGCTGCGGCGGGTCAGGCCGCCGGTCGAAAACTTGGTCATGCGCAGGTTCCTCTGCTGCTGCCGGGCAAAGCCGGACATAAAAAAACGCCGCTTGGAGATTGCGTCCGGGATCAGGAGGAATCCTCGGGAAACAAAAACCTTGCGACGTCAGTGTCTCTGGCAAACGCGATCTGGCGTTTGAACTCGCTTCAATCGCCGTTGATCGAAGCGATTTCTTAGAAGCAAGGGTCGTGCCAGTTTCAGAGGAGTAGCTTTAATATACTGAGATTAAAGGATAAAAATACAACTTGATAAAGCAGCCCATAAAAATGGCTATTATAGAATCTGCTGAATTATTGTGCGCCGCACACAATCGGCCTGGCGACTCTGCCCAAACAAGCAGCGGCCGACGCCTTCAGTTGTCGGCGTCAAAAGCGACTGCACCGCCCGTCGCACGCACGGGAAACGCCTCGACATAGGCCTTGATGGCGGCAGGGTCGAAAACATGCCCGTCCACGAAGCCATCGTCGGCAGATGCGCCCTCGATCCTGATGTCAGCACCCACTGGAGCCACGCCATTCCCGAGCGCGAGCCGATAGAGGTCCGGGCGATAGGCCGAAGCCGCGGTCGTCATCCCGTCCGGGCTGAGGCCAACCTGCCCCCAGCGCGCCATCTGGCTGTAGATCCACAGTGCGTGGCTGGGTCGGGGATAGTTGGCGAAACGGCGATGGAAGACAAAGTAATCGTCGATGACCCGGCGCTGCCCGTGGGCGTCGATGGTGAACTCGCCGGAAAGCACGCGGCGGATGATTTCGACCGGGGCGCCGACATACCGCTGGTCGGCGAGCGCGTCGGACAGGGCAGCGCGGTTCTGCGGATCGTCGCACCACTGCGCTGCCGCATCCAACGCCACGATCAATCGTGAAACGGTTTCCGGATTGGCCTCGGCCCATTCAGGGCGCATGCCGACGACCTTTTCGGGCGCCGACGGCCAGATATCCTGCTTGGCGGCGACGATACGCCCGACGCCGCGCTCGGATGCAACCATGTTCCAGGGCGCACCGACGCAGAAACCATCGATCGCGCCGGCGGCGAGCGCGTCGGAGGTCATCGGAGGCGGCACCACCACAAGCTTGACGTCGCGGTCGGGATCGATGCCGCCAGCCGCCAGCCAGTAACGGAATTCGTAATTATGCGAGGAGAAGGGATAGGTCACGCCCAAGGTCGGCGGCGTTTCGCCATATGCCTTCATGCGTCGAAGCACGGCAGCAAGCACTCGGGCGTTGGCAAGCGCGTCCTCAGCGCCCCCGAGCGCCCCTTCCTCGGCCATGCGGGCATAGAGCCGGTTGGACAGCGTGATGGCATTGCCGCCGCGCCCGAGCGAGAAGGGCGTAATTGCAGGCGAAGGGTTGGAGCCGAGACCGAGCATCGCCGCAACGGGCATGGGCGCGAGCATATGGGCAATATCGAACTGACGGAAAGCCAACCGATCGCGAACATTGGCCCAGGAAACATCCTTGACCAGATCGAGTGTCAGGCCTTCCTTGCGAGCAAAGCCGAACTCGCAAGCGGCCACCAGCACCGATGCGTCCACCAGCGGGATAAAGCCGGCGCGCAGCGTGCGGGCATCCTCGCTGCGCAGCTTTTGCGGCGCCGGCAAGCCGTCACCGGTCGAAGCCTGGCCGCTGCCGATATCGCCGAAATTGGCCATGATGTTCACTCCGCTCACTCCTTGCGACAAGGCCGATGCACCGCGCGCGCCATCACATCAGCAGGCCGGCAGCCGTCACCACGCTTTGCGCGATTTCAGACATCTTCTTCTTTTCGTTCATCGCCGTCTGGCGCAGCAGGGCAAAGGCTTCCTCTTCCGAGAGACCGCGGATCTTCATCAGGATACCCTTGGCGCGCTCGACGACCTTGCGCTCCTCGAGCGCGGACCTGGCGTCGGCCAGTTCTCTTTGCAGCCGGCTGAAGGCGTTGAACCGACTGACGGCCATGTCGAGGATCGGCTTGACGCGCTCCTTCTTCAGGCCGTCAACGATATAGGCCGACACGCCCGCTTCCACCGCCGCCTCGATCGAAGCCGTGTCCGAGCGATCCACGAACATCGCGATCGGTCGCCCCACAGTGCGCGTCAGTTGAAAGAGATGCTCCATCATGTCGCGATTGGGGTTTTCGATATCGATGACAATGACATCGGGCCTGAGGCTGTCGATGATCCGCGCGACGCCCTGCACCTCATGAATCACCGTGACCTTGCGATGCCCGGCCTCATGCAATCCTTCCTCGATGATCGAGGCACGGATGGCGTTCTCGTCGATAACGAGAATAGTGAGGTCGCGGTTTGTCATGGTGCGATCATGATGCAGCGCAGCAAGTTTCGCAACAGAATTGCCTATTTTCTTGACAAATTTGTTGCTGCCTAATTTTTAGGCTGACTGCCCATCACGTTAGCGCTACTTAGCGCGTCATATTTGACGTGCAGCGCTGTAGCCGGGTCATCGAGATGCTGCACCAATCGAAGCGGCGCAATCCGGCCAAGCTGCCGACCGGGAGACGGCCGTGCGAAAACCTGTTCGGATTGTTTGTCGCTCGCCCAGATTCAGGCGTGAAGCGCCCCATGGCCGGAGCCGTGAACCTAGTTTTTCTCGACCTGCTCCGCCAGCCGGCGCAGCCCGGCCAAGTCACAGAGAAGCAGCTTTTGACGTCCGCCCTGGACGAGGCCCCGCCCCTCCCACGCACTGAGGATGCGCGAGACCGTGTGAAGGGTGGTGCCGGTCATTTCGGCAATGTCCTGACGGGAAATGGGAAAATCGATACGCACGCCGAGCTCTTCGCGCTTGCCCGCCTGTTCGGCAAGGCGCAGAACCGCGTGCGCGACCCGGCGCTCGACCTCCTCGGTCGACATCTCGCGGATGCGGGTATGGGCCTCGTCAAGCCGCTGACCGATCGTGTGCATCGCGTTCACGGCCAGATGCGGATTGCTCTCGACGAACACGTTCCAGAGCTCGGTCGGCCAGGCGAGAACAAGGCTTTCCGTCGCTGTCATCGCCGTGCCGGGATAGTCGCTGCGCTGCAGCGCGCGGGCAAAGCCGAACAGATCGCCCGGGTTGACGACACGGACGATGATCTGTTGGCCGTCGCGGGTGACTTGGGTGACCTTAAGTCGTCCATGCAGAAGCAGGTAGAACGAATCCGCCGCAGCCCCCTGTTCGAAGACGGCCTCATTCTGCGGGACGCGCCTGACGGTCGCATGCGCCAGGAGCTTGTCCAGCTCCTGATCGCTCATCTTTTGAAACAGCGGGAGCGATTTGACGAGTGTTCGGTCCAGTGCAGCCACGTCGTTTCCTGTCTCCTGCGGATCGGCGATGCGCGCTGCTATATCACGTGCGATCGGGCGGAAGAAGCGGACAGCACCCCGTCGTAGCCCCAAGGCGGCGATAATGAGGGCCTGCGCTGTTACACCGCACCGGGAAAACGGCGCTCGAAGGCGTACAGCATGTTCGCATACCAGCGATCGTCGCGAACCAGGCGGAAGCCGAGATTGTCCGGCGGCACGCCGACGGCGCAACCACCGCTCTTCGGATCGCGAATGAAGAAGCTCATCGACGCGCGGTGCTTGCCGTCGACGACGTAGATGCCGCAGGCGGGCGATTCTTTCAGCACCTCGCCGTCCTCGCCGATCGTCACCCGACGGTGGCAGGTTTGCGTCCATTCCCAGACATTGCCGTCGAGATCGGCAACGCCGAATTCGTTCTCGCCGAATGTGCCGGACGGTTGCGGCATCGGGTTCTTCGACTTCTGCCGGGTGGATTCGCGCTCGTAGTCGGCAAGCCATCTCAGCGCCGGGTTGTCCTTGCTGCCGTCGATGCCAAGCGCGTCATCGGGAAATTTCCTGCCTGCCGCAAAGGCCCATTGCCGATCGGTCGGCAGCCGCCAGACCTGCCCCGTCCTTTCGGTCAGCCAGGCGGCATAGTTGCTGGCATCGGTGTAGTTGACGCCCGTCATCGGCGTACCATTGCCGAGGCTTGCCGCCGGCTCACCCCCCTCGCAAGCTCCGTCTTCGACGCAGCGCTGATAGTCCCTGCGGCTGACCTGATACTTCATGATCCTGAATGGTGTCGCGAGCGTCGCATCGACAAGCGGCGCATCGACGGCAAAGCCGTTCTTGATGAAGTGGCCTTCGGCCCGGTACTCCATGCGGCGTGGCTCGATGGTCACCGTCACCGGCGCCTCGATGCCGGTATCGACCGATGTGTCCATATCGTCCAACAGCCCGACCTTAGCCGAAAGCACGCCGCCAATGGCAACCAAAAGCATTGCTGGAACGGCGACCGAAAAGACCGAAACCGAATTCTTGTGACGTTTGTCGCGCATGACCTTCCCCTTCTATTGGCAGGCGCCGACGGCTGCGGCGCATGCCCTTGTCGCTCCTGTCGCCGCCCGAGGATTTCCCCGGGCGGCGTAGCCGATTGCCATGCCTGGGTTACATCGACGCCGGCTTGACGACCGAGGTCATCAGATCGTCGTTCCACTCGCCGGTGACCTTGAAGTGTCCCGCCGCGCCCAGCTCAAAAGCTTCGATCAGGTTGTGGTTGACGTAGGCGTAAACACCCGGCTGTCGGAATGTGTAGAAAGCCGCACCGGCGGTGCCGCCCGGAATGAACCAGGTTTCCTGGTCGAGTTCCGGCGGGTTGCGGAACTTGCCGGTCGCCCAGACATAGTCACCGTGTCCACCGATCAGGTGTGGCCGCGTATCGCGGTTTGCCTGCGAATGGATGACGAGCACATGCTCGCCCACGGCCGCCGTCAACGCCCTCTCACCGGTCAGCGCTCCGACCGCGCCATTGAAGACGACGTGCGTCGGCGTCAGCGTGCGCATGGCCTTGACGGTGTCCTCGTAGGCGTCGCCGGGCGTTTCGTATTTCTTGTAGTTGCCGGCCTCGTCGCGCGGGATGTAGAAGTCCTGCTCGCCCACGTAGTAGACCTTGTCATAGGTCAGCGGCTGTCCCTTCTCGTCCTTCAGCCCGTCGCGCGGCAGTACCATGATGGCGCCGTTCATGCCCGAGGTGACGTGCCAGGGCACCATGCCTTCCGGCGCGCAATGGTAGACGAAGACGCCGGCCTTTGTGGCCTTGAAGCGCAATGTCGTCTCTTCGCCGGGATTGACCTGCGTCAGGGCGCCACCGCCCAGGGCCCCCGTTGCTGCGTGAAAGTCGATATTGTGCAGCAGCGTGTTGGTGGCGGGGTTGATCAATCTGAGTTCGACGTAGTCGTTCTCGTGGACGACCATCAGCGGACCGGGAACCGAGCCGTTGAAGGTCATGGCGTGCACCTCGGCGCCTTCGCCATCGATCACCAGCTTCTTTTCTTCGATGGTCATGGTGAATTCGACCACGCGCGGACCGGTCTTGGCGACCTGATCGTGAGCATGAACGAAGGGCGGCGCGACCAGGTCGACCTTGACCCGCTCCAGTGTCGCAATGTCGACCGGTGCCGCGCCCGTAGCCGCGGGAGCGGCGGCCGTTGCGGCCTGGGTCGAGGTCGCCGTCAGGATCGGCGTCAGCGCGCCAGCGAAGGCGGCGCCGGCCAGAATCGTCCGGCGAGTCATCTGCAGCTGTTCTGTCATCATTGCTCTCCTTGGGCATGACCGCGCGACCGGAATGGCCGTCCGAAAATCATCCCGATATTCAACGTGTTACGGTGTCCTCTGCCGTCCCTGGCGGGCTCACCTCAGGTTTTGACCACCGGTTTTCCAGCAGTCATGTCTCAAGTAGAACCGAGAGCGAATGACGTCTTTGTCTTGGAACAAATCGGCCCGGGAAGTGGATGTTTTTCTGCAAATCTTCATGCGAGGCGGCAATAGCCGGGCTCTATAATTGCGTTTTCGCAAAGAGGCCTCGGCGGGCCACGGATAAATCGGTCCTATCCAGAAGTCCGCTGGACGAAAGAACAGGATCGAACAATGCTTAATCTACTTAGAAAACCACGACCCCGCGGCGGAATCCCGCGTGGGCTCGCCACCACTGGCCCCGTTCTCTTCTCCTATGGCTTCAGGCCGTTTTTCCTCGGAGCCAGCCTCTGGGCGATCTTCGCCATGGCCGCATGGATCGCAGCCCTTGTCAGGGGCATCGACATCGCCGGCGATTATGACCCTGCCCATTGGCACGCGCACGAGATGCTCTTCGGGTTTTCATCGGCCGTGCTCGCGGGCTTCCTTTTGACTGCGGTTCCGAACTGGACGGGAAGACTGCCCGTTTCCGGAAGGCCGCTGGCCTACCTGTTCGCTCTGTGGGTTGCCGGGCGGCTGGCGCTGCTGGCAACGGATGTGATCGGACTGACACCGGCGGTCATCATCGAAGCCGCGTTCATGCCGGCATTGCTCACGATCTGCGCGCGCGAAGTCATCGTCGGGCGGAAGTGGAAGGATCTGAAGGTCGTCGGCGGATTGGTCCTCCTTTCGGCCGCCAATGCGTGGTTCCACATCTCCGTCGTCCGGCAACTCGACGTCGATGCGGCAGCACGGCTGGCGATCGGCGCCTATGTCATGTTGATCATGATTGTCGGCGGCAGAATTCTGCCGAGTTTCACCCGCAACTGGCTGAACAAATTCGGCCGGACCGACTTTCCGGTTCCTTATAATCGCTTCGATACTGCGAGCATTCTCGTCGGCGTGGCGGCCCTCACCTGCTGGACCTTCGCACCACAGCAAATCGTCACGGCCGCCATCGCAGCCGCAGCCTCGTTGCTGCAGGCCGCACGGCTTGTCCGCTGGCGTGGCTGGACCACCTGGCCGGACAAGATCGTATTCATCCTGCACGCGGCCTATGCCTTCGTTCCGCTCGGCTTCGCCGCGGTTGCGGTAGGTGCCGTCGGCGCCCTCGACGGGTATCCCGTCATGCATGTGATGACCGTGGGTGTCATGGCCTCGATGATGCTGGCCGTCATGACGCGCGCAAGCCGAGGGCACACTGGCAGGCCGCTGGCCGCATCGAACCTCAGCTGCGCGTCCTACATCGCCATTATCGGCGCGGCGCTGGCGCGCCCCTTCGCCGAAATCCTGCCGGTTCACTATCATCATCTGATCGCGCTGTCGGGAGCGCTCTGGATCGCTGCCTTTGCGCTGTTCTGCATCGAATACGGTCCGATGCTGGTTCGCGATCGGCGCTCGCCACGTGGGGCCGCCTAGCGGCCGTACCGGCTAATTCATCCTGCAAGAAAGAATGAAGGTTGCCGCATCTGCGGCAACCTTCATAAGGCGTTATCCAATTACCGCGCTACGGCTGCGTCGAGCATCATCTCCGGGGTCCACGGCGGCTCATAGGTCAGCCGCACCTCGGCATATTCGACGCCCGGCACGTACCAGACGCAGTTCTGCACCGCCTCCTTGAGAAAGGCCGTCGCCGGGCAGGCCTTTATCGTCGTCGTCATCGTCACCCGGACAAGACCGCCGTCCTGGACGGAAATGTCGTAGATCAGTCCGAGGTCGACGACGTTGGAGCCCATTTCCGGATCGACGATCATCCGCAGGGCGGCGCGGATGCTTTCGACCAGTTCATCACTTTCAGTCGGCTGCATTTTCGTGCCCCTTGCGTCCACCGACGCGGATCAGGATGCGATAGGTCTCGCCGGCCGCGTCGAAATTGCCGGCCCATTTGTGGCCGCGCTTGGCAAGCTCGGGATAGAGAAACAGCGGCTCGCGCGCGAGCAAGGCGAAGAGCACCTCGCCGGCCTGCATCTTTTCCACCACGGCGAGGATGCGCACCATCGGTTCGGGAGGGTCCAGATCCGTCAGGTCGAGCTGGCGGGCAGGGTCCGGCCAGGCATCCAGATCTGTGTCGCCGGCCGAGACCCGTATTCCGTCCACCTGTCCCTCTGGCGTGAACAGTACCTCCCAATCACCGTCGGCGAGCGGTTGGTCCTGATGGGCAAAGCCGCGGCCGGCCATGACGCTGAAGAGGGGCACCGGCCTGAACGTCGCAATCAGCTTGAGCGGTTGCCCGGGTGCCAGGCCGTCGACGGCGCTCATGATGGCCTGGAACGGATCGTTGCCGCCTCGCAGAAGTGGCCTGACGTCTAGCTCGTAGGGATCTTTTGTCATGGTTGTCTCCGTGACTGGAACGGTGGGAAGATAAGGTGTGGATGGGCGAAGCCGCCAGAAAGCCGAAGATTGTCGGGCACGTTGCTGAGCCGTCGTGTTGCCGCGAATTCCCAAAGCAACGCATTGACCGCAATCAACTGGCCAAGGCTGCTCGCCCGAAACAGCAGTGCCTTGTCGAAAGACAGCGCTATCGAAGCCACGATCACGGTGAAGTAAAAGAGCCGGAACCAGTGAGCGGCGCGCGCCTCGACGACCAGATCCTGAACCCGCGGCGTCGGCATGCGCCCGAGCAGCGGGCCGTAACATTCGAGCCAGGTGATGAAGGGAACGATCTTGTAGAGCTGTGCCAGTCCCATACCGGTCAGCCAGCCGAATGTGACGAGATAGACCAGCGGACCCAGGCCGCTTTCGATCTGGCCGACCGCAGCCAAAACCAGGAAGAATAAGGTCGCGACAGTCAGCGCCGAAAAAGCGCCGATGCCGGCCCGGCTGTTCAGTTCGATGTGCTTGCGTTTGCGTTCACGGTAGATCCGCACGATGTCGGCCATGTAAATTCCGATGGCGATCACACCGGCCAGCGCGGCGATGAAAAGCACTGCCGCTTTCCCGGCTAAGCCGGAGAGGATCATCGGCACGACGCAGGCGACCATGACGAGAGCAGCGGCGCCGAGTACCCAGACAACCCTGCTGCTAAGCCGCTCCCGATCGGGCGACAGCATGAACATGGTCAAAAGCCGGTAGCTGACTCCCATGGTCGTAAAGCTCAGCCAGCCGCCCAGTCCCAGCACGGCATGAAGTGAAACGCCTTCAAGCGTCAGATCGATGGCGCCCGGCGCATCAGCAAGCCCGGCAAGGACAAATGCATAGGTACCGCCAAGGGAAATGGTCATGACAAGGGTGCCGAGACCGACGGCGACGAACCGCGCAGGCAGCGGCAACGGTCGAGCGCGCCATAGGGTAGCGGCGAACACGATGATGAGCAGACCGAATCCGGCGATCGTCACGGTCGCGCCGAAGGGCAGGAGGAGCGGCGACAGGTTGTCGGCACCGGCAAGGCCGATAAAGCCAAGGACAAGGCTGGTTATGCCGACCACCAGCAGCACCAGGGCCGGAAAAGCCAGGTGCGACAGCGAAAGCGGCCGGCCAACGAGGACCGGCACGAACTGCAACAGGGCTCCCGCCATCAGCAGGCTGAGCCAGCCAAGCGCAATGGTGTGAACGAGCGCCAGCGTCTCAGGGGCTTCGATGGATGAACCCGGATATCCGAAGCCGAAGACCATCATCATCTCGCCGATGGCAAGAAAGATCAGCGCGGCCGCGAAATAGGACATCGTCCAGCGGGAAAGCGTGGCTCCGAACATCGCGGTTCATCCTGACGACAGCATTTCCAGGAAAAGTGTGAAGCGGCTTTCCGTCAGGAAATGCGTATAAACAAAGAGATAGAGCGCTTCTGCGGTTCCGCCTGAACCGGAAGCGCTCTAGCCGGGGGCATTCTTCTCAGTGGCCGCTGCTGCTGCCGCAGCAGCAGTCGCAGCCGGAGGCCTGTTGCCGGCCGATCTCCACCCGCCAGACGTCCGGTCCCTGTTCCAGATAGTCCCAGGTGAATTCACCGGGATGACGGCTCTCCAACTGATAGTGCAGCGGGCGCGGATCGTGGTCGTTGACGATGATGAAGGAGCCACCCTCGGCCAGCGCATTGAGCATGCCGAAAATCTTCGGATGGCGCTCCACCGGCGGGATCGTGCGCACGTCGATGAAGGGCTTCGTTTCCGTTTCTGCAGTTGTCATCTCTGTCCGTTCAGGGCGTCGTTGTTGCCTCAGTTCCCGGGAAACGCCGACGCAAACGGCCCGGATATGCAAAGCCTAGTGTCGGCCGCAACGCGACATTTTGTCGAAGCGCAAACAAATCCCGCTTTGCCCCTTGTTGCTCGCCTGCTTGGCTTTTCGCAAAGAACGACGGTGTGCATCCGGCCTAGAAACGGATCGATTGTTTCGACACGCCGATAGGAAGAGCCATGCAGCCCACCGCCCTTATGAACTATGCCGAGATGCGCCTGCCGCGTTACACCAGCTACCCGACCGCGCCGCGCTTTTGCGCCGGCGTCGGTCGCGAGATCTACGCCGACTGGCTGGGCGCGATCCCAACGGACCGGGATGTGTCACTCTACCTGCACATCCCCTTCTGCCGCTCGATGTGCTGGTATTGCGGGTGTCACACCACGATCACCCGACAGGACGAACCGATCCTCGATTACCTCAACGTGCTCAAGCAGGAGATCAACATGGTGGCCGATCATGTATCGGGACCACTGCCGGTCGGCGAGGTTCATTTCGGTGGCGGGACGCCGACGATCATCGAGCCGGAAGAATTCCTGGCGTTGATCGCGCTCCTGCGCGAGCGCTATCGGTTTGGTCCCAAGACGAGCGTGGCGGTCGAAATCGATCCGCGGCGCCTGACCGCCGCCATGGCGCAAGCGCTCGGCGCCGGTGGGGTGAGACGGGCCAGCCTCGGCGTTCAGAGCTTCGACCCGGTCGTCCAGAAGGCCATCAACCGCATTCAGAGCGAACGGCAGACTGCGGATGCGGTGGCGCATCTTCGCAAAGCCGGTGTCACCGGAATCAATTTCGACCTGATCTATGGATTGCCGCACCAGACGGTTCGCTCCTGCGTCGAGACGGTCAAGGCCGCCACGGCAATGCGGCCGGAACGCTTCGCGGTGTTCGGTTACGCGCATGTGCCGTCGTTCAAGAAACACCAGCACATGATCGACGAGAACGTGCTGCCCGACGCTTCCGCCCGCACCGACCAGGCGCTCGCCATCAGCGAAGCGCTTTGCGAAGCCGGTTACCGCCAGATCGGGCTCGACCACTTCGCCCTGCCCGACGACGATCTCGTGCATGCGCAGTCCTCCGGCATGCTTCGGCGGAACTTTCAGGGCTATACGACGGACAATTGCGAAACGCTGATCGGTTTCGGCGCCTCGGCGATCGGCCGCTCACAAGACGGCTATGTGCAGAACGAAGTGCCTCCCGGGCTTTATGCAAGCCATATCGCATCCGGCCGACTGGCAACGACGAAGGGCTATCGTTTGACCGACGAGGATCGCCTGCGTGCCGCGATCATCGAAAGGCTGATGTGCGATTTCACGGCCGACATCAAGGCAATCGCCACTGCACACGGACGGGATCCGGATTTCCTTCTCGGCGGCAATGAGCGTCTGGCAAGGATGGCCGACGACCATCTGCTGGATATCGCCGATGGCGTCATAACGGTAAGGCAGGATCATCGCTTCGTGATCCGCGCCGTGGCAGCCGCTTTCGATGCCTATATCGACGACGCGCAACGCACCCACAGCAAGGCAGCCTGAAGCACTGCCAATACCAAACACGAAAATGCCCGGTCGCGACCGGGCATTTTCGTGTTTCATCTGATCGTTCTATCCCGCAAGGCTCCGGTAGATCGCCGGCAATGCCGCCGGCAGCCGGGCGATGTTGCCGACGACGGCATAGCCGTTCTGGCCGAACATGGCAGGTACGTAGGACCGCGCCTCGCGGTCGACGGTGACGGCAAAAGCACTGAAGCCGCTCCGGCGTGCCTCCGTGACCGCCTTGCGGCTATCCTCCAGCGCGAAGCGTCCTTCATAATGGTCGACGTCGTTCGGCTTACCATCGGTCAGGACAAGCAGCAGCTTCTTGCGGTTGGGCTGCTTCTGCAGCTCTGATGTGGCATGGCGGATCGCGGCGCCGATGCGGGTGTAATATCCCGGCTTCAAGGCGCCGATGCGGGATTCAACGAGCGGGCTCATCGGCTCGTCGAAAGCCTTGACGCTTTCCACCTTCACCCAGTCGCGCCGCCGCGAGGTGAAGGTGAGGATCGAATGATTGTCGCCGCAGGCCGAAAGGCCGTGGGCGAGAATGAGCAGCGCCTCCTTTTCGACATCGAGCACGCGGCGATTATCGGACCAGGCATCGGTCGAAAGCGAGACGTCGACCAGGATTGTCACGGCGAGGTCGTGAACCTGCGGGCGGCTCATCAGATGGATGCGGTCGCTCCCCTGGCCGCCGGCGGCCAGATCGGTGCGGGCGCGCACCACCGCATCGAGATCGAGATCGGCGCCGTCGATCTGCGCGCGCAGGATCTCGTTGCGTGGCCGCAGCACTTCGAACTGCCGCCGCACCCGCCGGATCAGGCTTTTCGTTTCCGGCGTGAGCAGGGCCCGGTCTTCCACGCCAGATGCCGGGCCCGCCAGCACCCGGCAATGATCTTTGAGATAACTCGACGTCCTGTAGTTCCATTCGGGATAGGTGAGTTCTGATGTCAGCGGCGTCGGATCGACGGCATCCGGCGGCAGGTCGAGATCGAAGCGAAAGCGGGCAGACGGTCTGCCCTTCCGTTCGCCCAAGGTCATCTCGTCAAGATCCTGCGCAGCCTTGTTGTCATGTTCGTCGCTGTCGTCGGATGGTCGATCGACATTGACCATCTCGGCCATCGCCAGGATCTTCTCGAAGCGATTGAGGATGAAGGGGCTGCGATCGCCCTTGCGGTTCTCCGGGTCTTCCCTGACCGCAATGTGGCGTTCGGTCTCGGCGATCTGACCGGAGGCCGTACCCGTTGCCGCGACATCGTCATCGCGCGCTGTCGCAGTCTCCGGCCGCAGCAAAGTATCCGGCCACAGCGGCACCGGCAGCAGCGGCAGATATCCCGGCGGAGCGCGATGCGGGAAGATGACCGGCAAGGTCGTATCGGGTTGGCTGGCCGCCTTGCGCAGCAACCGCAGGACACGGTTCTCGACATGCTGCTCCACCGAAGGGAGAGAGCCGCGCTGGCGCTCGACGAGAACGGCTTCGGCCAGGCGGCAGTATTTGTGGCGCATGCCCGGAAACCGCTGGAAGACCTCGGCCACGGTTTCCTGCGCCCGCGACAGATAGGCCAGATCGGACAGCAAGGGATCCGTTTCTGCAGCCGGATCGAGCGGCATCGTCGCCATATAGGCGACCAGCCAGAAATAGAGATCGATGTTGAGTTTCCTGTCTGGGAAAATGTCGATCTCGCCGGGCAGCATCAACGAGGCATGATCCCGGCCGGGCTGCACGAGCTTTTCCTCGCCGAGCCCCATTTTCTGCCGCCACTTCAGACGGTGGCCGGACGTGCGGCCGCGCGCCGGGACGATCTGGACCGCGGTCTCGCCGCCGTGTCCTCGAAAGCAGATCGCCAGCATCGGCATCATATCGGCCAGTTTGACAGCCTGTTCGGGATAACGCCGCCAGGTGCCGGTATTGCCGATGAAACGGTGCCAGGCGCGCCCGACGGTTTCTTCCAGTTCGAGGAAATCCAGCATGGCCCAATCCTCAGGCGATCAAGGAAGCGGCGACTTCGAGAAGTGCTGCCCGCACGTCCGGCTCATCGGTCAGCGGTTCGATCATCGCCGCCCGCACCGCGTCTTTGACCGGCATTCCGGCATCGATCAGGCAGGCGCAATAGACCAGCAGGCGGGTCGAGACACCCTCCTCGAGGTCATGCCCTTTGAGGGCGCGCAGCCGTGTCGCGAGATTGACGAGCGGCGCCACCTGGCTTGCGGCCAGCCCGCTCTCGCGCGAAACCACCTCGATCTCCTCGTTCCGTGGCAGGAAATCGAACTCGATCGCGACGAAACGTTGCCGCGTGCTGGGCTTCAGGCACTTGAGCAGGTTCTGGTAGCCGGGATTGTAGGAGACGACCAGCATGAACGCTGGAGGTGTTTCGAGCAGTTCGCCGGTCCGCTCCAGGGGCAACATGCGGCGGTCGTCGGTCAGCGGATGCAGCACGACGGTCACATCCTTGCGTGCTTCGACGATCTCGTCGAGGTAGCAGATCCCGCCCTCGCGCACGGCGCGCGTCAGGGGGCCGTCGACCCAGACCGTATCGCCGCCCTTCAACAGGTAGCGCCCGGTCAGATCCGCTGCGGCCAGGTCGTCATGGCAGGAGACGGTGGAAAGCGGCAGGCCGAGCTTTGCCGCCATGTGGCTGACGAAACGGGTCTTGCCGCAGCCGGTCGGGCCCTTGAGCAGGAGCGGCAATTGCCGGACCCAGGCATTCTCGAACAGCGCGCACTCGTTGCCCGAGGGGCTATAGGCGGGAATGTCGATCGATACCGGAACCAGGCTTGGTTGAACAATGCTCATGGCATGTCTCCGTGAAAGAGGAGGGAGGAGATGGCCGGTCCGGGGCACCCGGACCGGCGCGTTCATTCATTCTGCAGGCTGCATCGATACACTCAGCGTCTTGCTGCGTTCCCGGCCGGGGACGAGGATCGCCCAGACGAACATCAGCGCCGAGGTCAGCACGAAGACGCCCGAGCCGAGGCGGATCCAGTAGAACAGCGCGAGCTGGTCCTGGACGTCCATGTAGCTCTCACCCAGGACACGCTGCAGATGAGACTGCAGCACGCCGGCAAAGGTGAGCGCGAAGGTCATCACCGACATCGCCGTGCACATGATCCAGAAGCTGACCATGGAAAGCATCTGGTTGTAGGGCGCCCGACCGCGGATTTCGGGGATCGCATAGGCCATGACCGCGAGGTTGAGCATCACATAGGCGCCGAAGAAGGCGAGGTGTCCGTGCGCTGCAGTCACCTGGGTACCGTGGGTGTAGTAGTTCACCGACGACAGCGTGTGCAGGAAGCCCCAGACGCCGGCGCCGAAGAAGGCCATCACCGAGCAGCCGATCGACCACAGCAGCGCCGCTCTGTTCGGGTGCTTGCGTCCGGCCTTCCAGGTCATCACGAAAGTGAAGATCACCATGGTGAAGAACGGCGCGACCTCGAGCGTCGAGAACAGCGACCCGATCCACTGCCAGTAGCCCGGCGCGCCGATCCAGTAGTAATGGTGGCCGGTGCCGAGGATGCCCGAGAACAGGGCCAGGCCGACGATGACGTAGAGCCATTTCTCGACCACTTCCCGGTCGATGCCGTTGAGCTTGATCATCAGGAAGGCGAGCACCGACGCCATGATCAATTCCCAGACGCCTTCGACCCACAGGTGCACGACGTACCACCAGTACATCTTGTCGAGCGCGAGATTGATCGGATTGTAGAAGGCGAAGAGGAAGAAGATCGCAACGCCCCAGAGCCCGAAGATCAGGATGTTGGTGACGGTGGTCTTGCGGCCTTTGAGCACCGTCAGCGTGATGTTGTAGAGGAACATCAGCGCGACGATGACGATGCCGACCTTGATTGCGAAGGGTTGCTCGAGAAACTCTCGCCCCTCGTGGATGCGCAGGAGGTAGCCGACGACGGCGACGGCGGCCGCGATCAGGAAGATCCAGAACTGGGCGATCGCGATCTTGGTGCTGTAAAGCTCGGTCTCCGCCTCTTCCGGCAGGAGGTAATAGGTGGCGCCCATGAAGCCCATCAGCAGCCAGACGATGAGGGCGTTGGTGTGCACCATGCGAACGATGTTGAAAGGCAGCAGTTCGGACAAGGTATTGGGAAGGACATAGATGGTGCCGGCAAGCACGCCGAACAGCACCTGGGCGAGGAACAGGCCGATCGCTCCGTAGAAATAGAGCATTGCGACCTTCTGGGTCTGGTATTTCATGATTTCACACTCCAATCGCGGCGCAGAGCATCCCGCCGAAGGGCGGATAAGATGCTCTGGTTTCAAAGAGTTAGGGCGTCGTTCACGCGTTCCTCCGAACGCGCGGCACCCTAGCCGGCCTCGTTCGGCGGCCAGTCCTGGGTCTTGATACGGCTTGTCCACTCCAGGAAATCGGCGAGGTCGTTGAGTTCCTGTTCGGTGAGGTTGAACTGCGGCATCTGGCGTCGGCCTTCGATGCCGCTCGGCTGGGCGGCCATCCAGGCCTTCAGCGTCTCGCGTGCCCCTGTCGGGTCGCTCTCCCCGCCCCAGCGCTTCCAGACATTGCCGAGCTCGGGCGCGAAATAGGCGCCTTCACCGAGAAGCGTGTGGCAGTTGATACAGGCGTTCTTCTCCCAGACGTGCTTGCCGCGGGCGACCGCGTCCGTCAGGGTCGACTCATCCGTCGAGACAGTGCGCATGTAGTAGTGGCTGTGGGCGGTGAGCCCGACAAAGATTGCAAAAAAGAAAAAGGACCCGCCGTAAAAGACGTTTCGGGCCCCGGTCTTGGTGAGGCGTTCTGCCATCACGTGATCCTTTCGACTTCGGCCGGCCTTGAACACCGTGGCCGGCTGATCTGATCCCCTCCCCGCTTGGCGCCGCGACCTGCGGCGCCGACGAACTATCGGGGCGCGGACCATGTCTAGGGATTTCCGAGAGGCCTTCTTTGCGTTTTGGCAAACAGGAGGAAGAGTGGTTTCAGGCGGATAGCGCCGCGCCGATCGCGAGCTTTGCCAGAGCCAGAAGCACAAGGATGATGGGCCAGGTCAGCAGGCCGAACCGCTGACCGGCCGGGCCCTGGCGCAGGCCCATGAAATCCAGAACCACAAGCCGGCATTTGATGACCGCCAGCAACAGCAACGCCACGGTCACTGCCGTCGTGCCGCCCCAGAACATCATCATGACCGCGCCCGAAAGCACGATTGCGACCAGAACGGCCCAGGTGTTTTGAAGTCGGCGCGCATTGTGATGGGTCATGGCGATCACACGAGATAGACGAGCGGAAACATCACGATCCAGACAAGGTCGATGACGTGCCAGAGGGTGGTGATCAGCGCGACGTTTCCGGGGCTCGGGCGCCAGGCGACCAGCAGCAGCACGGCGCTGCCGAAGGCGACGTGCAGCAGATGGAAGCCGGTGATGAGGAAATAGAGCTCGAAGAAGGCACCGAACTGCGGCACCCCGGCGACGTCGACCTCGGTGGAATATTCGAAAAGCTTGATGACGACGAAGGCAAAACCGAAAAGGGCAGCGAGAACCAGCGCACGCCGGCGCGTGGGCGTCGAAGCGGCCGGACGCGCCGCCGAAGCCGCCTGCCAGCCGCTGGTCAAGAGAACGAGCGTATTGATGCCCGCGAGCAGCGGATCGAGATGTGAACGGGCCGCGGCAAACGCATCTGCCTGGATGACGCCGACCACGAGAAAACCAGTGAGCAGGATGCCGAAGGCTGCAAGTTCGCTCCACACGAGCACCCAGAGCAGCAGATCGTCTACGGATGCATGTTCTTCTGTTTGTTCTGTCTCGACAACCGGAAGGGCGTGCCCGTCCATGCGCCAACTCCTTTGCTGCAACCGGCGTCAGCTACGCAGGCATGCGTCCCTTGTCTTTGTGATTGCGCAAAGAGGCGGGGCAACGGAGCTGATAGCAGCAAGCTCATTCCAGGAGTTTTCCGATGACAGACGCTCAAATCGGCCTTTCCGTCGCAACCCCGATCATTGTCGGGTTCGCCCTTGCTCTGTATCGCATGGGCGTGCTGCAGCGCGGCGCGACACTATCGGCCATCCTGTCCTCCGTTGCGATCGCGATCGTTCTCTTCCTCGACCGGTAAGACACCCGTCCCGCCACGTGGCCATTTGCTGTATGGCATGAACTCGTAAGCCCGCTCGCGGACGGCTTGCCAGTGTCCACTTTGGAGCCGCCAGCGGCCTCCTTCGCGGCGGGCGACACTTCCGCATAACTGGACGTCCGAGCATCCCGATTGAAGCCACATGTCAACACTGGTAAGCTTCCGATCCTTCCGCATCCAAAGTAGGAGCACGTCCCGTGAGCGAAGCGGGCATGGAGCGTCGGGTGCTGCCATTCTCGCCGCAGACTTCGTCGGTTAGCGCCTGCCCACGCGAGAGGATGAGGCAACCACGATCGCGACATAGAAGCGCGCATCGTCAGGCGCTGCCCTCTCGAAGAGAAAAAACGCGACGGATTAGGGGAGGATCGGAGGGATGTCTGATCAATGGCTATTCAAGAGCGAGACTTACGATAACTGCAATTGCGCCATGAATTGTGGTTGCCAGTTCAACTTGCCAAGTACCCACGGCTATTGTCAGTCGGCTTTCGTCGGCAACATCGTTGAAGGCCATTTCGACGATACGCCGATCGCAGGCCTGAACTGGGCGGCACTTTACAAGTGGCCCGGCGAAATCAAGGACGGAAACGGCCGGCGCCAGATCGTTATCGACGAGCGGGCGAATGAAGCTCAACGGATCGCGCTTGAATCGATCATCTCAGGCGAGGCAGGCGAACCATTGAGCAATCTTTTCTCCGTATTCGCGTCCACATGCTCGGAATCTTGCGAGACATTGTTCCTGCCGATTCATCTTGAGGCGGACTTGGAACGCAGAACCGCCAGAGTAGAGATACCCGGTGTCATGCGCAGCAGCGGCAGGCCGATGATCAATGAGTTTAATGGTCAACCGTTCCACATTGCTATGGCGCGTCCCAGCGGCAGTTTCGAGTTTACCTATGCAGAGATCGGGCTAGGCACGACCTCGGTCACCGGGGATATGGAGATGGCGTTCGAAGAGTCATGGGCGCATTTCTGTGTTCACCACTTCAATCAGCATGGTTTGGTCCGAGAAAGATCAAGGCTCACCGCATGGCTTGAGCGGATGAGCCCGCGTCCGTGAATGACGACGATGGGTTGAACCCGGCCCAAAGGCCGTGCCCCCGCAGGTTCTGGACTCGTAAACTCTGAGCCCGAGCGGCTCAATCAGCCGCCACTCCGTCCCGCTCAGATCGTACCGCGCCATCCAAAGCTCCTTTCAAAGAGCTTTGGACCACATCAAGTTGAATCCGGCGACCCCTTATGCGTTCACGACGTAGCACCGCGAGCGGCGAACGGTCGCGCCGGGGACTTTGCGAAATGTCAAAGAGGACGGTCGCCATCGGGTGTAGTTCAGATGCGGAACATCCCAATGGAGCAGGTTCGATGCGACAGCGCTTTACCGGACACCAGGAACTGGGCGAGGCCTACCGCGGACTTCTCGACCTGTGCGATCGCCTCGAAGCCCTCGCCGACTCGATTCCACATCGCATTGACGGTGCGAGCTGCCGCATGATTCTGGCGGAACTGCCCGAAAGGCTCAAACAGGTCCATGCGCTCGAGGAGTCAATCCTGTTTCCAGCCGTTGAAGACCAAAGGACAGCCAAAGATCGCGACGCGTTGATCGAACGACTACGCGCCGAGCACGACCACGATGACCAGGCGGCCGCCGAGCTGGGGCGCGTGCTGAAGGCTGTGTTGGATGACCGGGCGTCGCTAGGCTGGGACGCGATCGGCTATATGTTGCGGGCCTTCTTCGAAACCGTCCGCCGCCACGTGGCGACGGAGCGCCTGCTGCTCGCAGCCTGTGCATGAGACCCTCGACATGACCTATTTCCTCCTCGCCTTTGCCGCCTTCCTGCTGCTCCATCTCGTGCCGGCCTGGCCGTCACTGCGCCAGGGCCTGATCGACCGGCTCGGTCGCCGAACCTATTTCGCTGCCTACTCGCTGCTGTCGCTGGTTGCGCTGGGTTTCGTCTTTCATGCGGCGCTTCAGCTCGATTTCGTGCCGATCTGGGATCCAGCGCCGTGGCAGGCCTGGGTAACGTTCATTCTGGCTCCGCTCGGCATTTTCTTCGTGCTCGCGGGCCTCTTCAGCGAAAACCCACTGTCGATCTCGATCTTCGAAAATCGCGATCAGACAGGCGCAATCGTCGCCATCACACGTCATCCGGTCCTGTGGGGTTTCCTGTTGTGGGCGATCGCTCATGTCGTGCCCAATGGCGACCTACGATCGCTGGTGCTCTTCGGTGGTTTCGCGCTCTTCGCCCTGGGCGGGTTCTTCATGGTGGAGAAGCGAGCGCGGCGACGCCTGAATGAACGCTGGTCCGTCACAAGCAGCCGCACTTCCATCTGGCCCTTTGTCGCGATCCTCAAGGGCCGGACGCCGTTTCGCGCGGATCCGGTGATGATCCTGTCGGCCTTCGCGACCGCTGCAATCACCCTCTGGCTGCTTGCAGGCGGCCACTATGCGATGTTCGATGCCGATCCGCTGCTGCAAGCCCTTCCGTTCAACTGATCTTCTCCCCCTGCCAGGCCCTTGCAAGCGGCGCGATCGGCAGCGCCAGCAGATCGATTGCCCTTGCGGCGAGATGGTCGATGATCGCCTCGACGCTTGCCGGCCGGTGGTAAAAGGCCGGCACCGGCGGCATGATGATGGCGCCCATTTCCGTGGCGGCGCACATATTGCGCAGGTGCCCCAGATGAAGCGGCGTCTCGCGCGTCATCAGGACGAGACGGCGACGCTCTTTCAGGTGTACGTCCGCAGCCCGGACAAGCAGATTGTCGGCCAGCCCGTTGGCGATCGCGGCAAGCGTGCGCATGGAACAGGGCGACACGATCATCCCGGCCGTCGGAAACGAGCCGCTGGCGATCGCCGCGCCGATATCGCCATGGTCGTAGGTCCGATCAACCTTTTCCAGAAGCCGCAGCAGCGCGTGCGCTCCGACCTCATGGGCAAGCGTGCGATGCGCCGCCGGCGACATCACCAGATGCATCTCGACCTCGTCGATCTCAGCTAGCCGTTCGGCGATGCGCAAAGGAATGGCGGCACCGGATGCGCCGGTCACACCGGCGACAATTTTCAACCTGCTCATCGCGCTCCGCCTCCAAGGCCAAGATCGGCCCAGATGGTATCAACCTGCTCGACGACATCCGGCGTCATATCGAGCACCCGCCCCCATTCCCGATCCGTCTCCGAGCCGATCTTCGTCGTTGCATCCAGCCCGAGCTTGCCGCCGAGGCCGGAGCGCGGCGACGCGAAATCGAGATAGTCGATCGGCGTGTCGGCAATCACGGTGACATCGCGGCTGGCATCGAAGCGCGTGGCCAGCGCCCATATGACATCGGGCCAATTGCGGACATTGATATCCGGATCGACCGCGATGATCAGCTTGGTGTAGCTGAACTGCGGCAGCATCGACCAAAGCCCCATCATCAGGCGTTTCGCCTGTCCGGGGTAACGCTTGTCGATCGCCACCACCATGGCGCGATAGGAACAGGCTTCCGGCGGCAACCAGAGATCGGTGACCTCCGGGAACTGCTTCTTGGCCAGCGGAACGAACAGCGTGTTCATCGCCTCGCCCAGCCGCGAAGGCTCGTCCGGCGGCCGGCCGGTATAGGTGGAGAGATAATAGGGGGCACGGCGCGTGGTGATGGCGGAAAGTGTCATGACCGGAAACGGTTCGACAGAATTGTAGTAGCCGGTGTGGTCGCCATAGGGCCCTTCCTCGGCCGTCTCAGTCGCCGATACCGTTCCTTCGAGGACGATCTCGGCATTTGCCGGAACGGCCAGCGGCACCGACGTAGCCGCCGTGAGCTGCGTTCGGTTGCGCCGCAACAGTCCGGCGAAGTTGAGTTCGCTCAGCCCCTCCGGCAGCGGCATGACGGAGGCAAGGATCGTGGCGGGATCGGCGCCGATTGCCACGGCAACCGGCATGTCGCGCCCCTGGCGCTGCCACAGGCGATGGTGTCGGGCGCCACCGCGATGGGCAAGCCAACGTAGGATCACCCGGTCCCGGCCCAGCACCTGCATGCGATAGATGCCGACATTGACATCGAGCGGATCGTCCGGTGCGCGCGTGATCACCAGCGGCCAGGTGATCAGCGGTGCCGGTTCGCCCGGCCAGCACCATTGGATCGGCAAGCGGCCAAGGTCGAGGTCCGCACCACGCCAGACGATGTCCTGGCAAGGTGCGGACGCCACATGTTTCGGCCGCATGAAGAGTGCAGACCGCAACAGCGGCAGCCGGTCCCAGGCATCGCGCAGCGACCCGGGGGCGCGCGGATCCCGCAGCTCGGCCAGCTCGCGTGCAAGCTCGACAAGTCCGCCGGTGCGTAAACCGAAACCACGTTCGATCCGGCGCTCGGTGCCAAAGAGATTGGCAAGCAGAGGGATGTCGTGGACGCGCCCGGAAGCATCGACCGGCCGCTCGAACAGCAAGGCCGGTCCCTCATCCGCCAGAACGCGCCGGTGGATTTCGGTCACCTCATGCACCAGCGAGACGGGACGGGAGATGCGTTTCAGCTCCCCGTCACGCTCCAGCGCGCCGGCAAAATCCTGAAGCGAGACAAAACCCTTGGCGGAACGGAAGCTCTTGTTCATGCCGCCTCTTAGGCTCGGCAAATGCCCGATGTCTTTGACGTGGGACAAACAGCGGCAGCAGCGCGCCGACTAGCATGCAGCCATTCTTTGCTCAGTCTTTATGCAGGCAGCCCATGACCCTACTCTTTGCGATGATCGTGCCTTTCCGGATCGCCCCGCTCTCCGTCATAGAACACGCCACGCGGCTCGTCTTTGCGCAGGTCGTTGCCCAGCATCCGGATCTTTTCGACCGGCTCGGGGAGCACGCCGACAAGCGGTACGCCTTTGTCCCCACGGATCTTCCCGTGGGCTTTCTGGTAGAGCCGGCGGCCCGCCGCATCTCCGTTCACCGCAAGCCGCATCTGCCGGTCGCTCACGCCTGCATGGGCGGCAGGTTCGTGTTGCTTCTGGCGCTGCTCGAAGGCCAGATCGACGGCGATGCCGTGTTCTTCTCCAGAAGCCTGACGATCACGGGCGACATGGAAGCCATGTTGGCGCTGCGCAACGCGCTCGACGACTGCGACATCGACCTGCCGGCAGATATCGCCCGCATGAGCGGGCCGTTGGCACCCTTGGTCCGGCGCGCGGCCGCTGAAATCAGGACACGCGCATTGTCCGGGGAGGCAGCCACATGGAACTGATCTGTCCGGCGGGCACGCCCGCCGCCTTTCGCGAGGCCGTGGATGCTGGCGCCGATGCCGTCTATTGCGGCTTTCGCGACGAGACCAATGCACGCAACTTTCCCGGCCTCAACTTTTCACGCGAAGAGCTGAAGACCGCGATTGCCTATGCCCGCCGGCACAAGGTGATGACCTTCGTCGCCATCAATACCTTCATGCGGGCGGGTCAGGAAAAGCTCTGGCATGACGCGGTCGACGATGCCGTGCGCCTTGGGGCCGACGCCCTTATCCTCGCCGACTTCGGATTGATGGCCTACACGGCCGAGCGCCATCCGGAGCAACGGCTGCACGTCTCGGTCCAGGCCTCCGCCTCCAACGCCGACGCCGTCAAATTCCTTGTCGAAACCTTCGGTGCGAAGCGCGTCGTGCTTCCGCGCATTCTCACGATTCCCGATATCGCCCGCCTTGCGCGCCAGATCAGTTGCGAGATCGAGGTCTTCGTTTTCGGCGGGCTCTGCGTGATGGCCGAGGGGCGCTGCTCGCTCTCGTCCTACGCCACCGGCAAGTCTCCCAACATGAACGGCGTCTGTTCGCCGGCAAGTCACGTGCGTTACCGCGAGGATGGCAGCGAACTGGTATCGGAACTGGGCGACTACACCATCAACCGCTTTCCGGCCGGCGAAGCCGCCGGTTATCCCACGCTCTGCAAGGGACGCTTCGACATTGCCGAGGAGCGTGGGTACGCCTTCGAGGATCCGGTTTCGCTCGACGTCATGGATCACATCGATGCCCTGCGCGATGCGGGTGTCGGCGCGTTGAAGGTCGAGGGACGCCAGCGCGGCAAGGCCTATGTCGCCGAGGTCGTGTCCATCATGCGTCGCGCCGTCGCTGCCAATGCGGACGAGAGGCCCGCCTTGCTGTCGCGTCTCCGGCGGCTTAGCGAGGGACAGAAGACGACATCAGGCGCCTACGAGAAGCGGTGGAGGTAACGACATGCCCGCATCAACACACCCCTCGCTCAGCCTCGGCCCGGTACTTTACCTCTGGGACGGACCCAAATGGCGCGACTTCTATTTCCGCATTGCCGACGAAGCCCCGGTCGAACATGTCACCCTCGGCGAGGCAGTCTGCTCGAAGCGTCTGCATTTCATCGAACCGCATGTCGCCGAGGTGATCGAACGCCTGGAGGGCGCCGGCAAAAAGGTCAGCCTTGCCTCGCTTGCGCTGGTTACTTTGGAACGTGAAAGCCAACTCGTGCGCGGCCTTGTGCGCGACAGCGTCCATCCGATCGAGGCCAACGATCTGTCCGCTCTCGGGCTGCTTGCCGGCAAGCCGCATTCGGTCGGCCCTTTAATCAACGTCTACAACGGCGCGACCGCCCGTCTGCTGGCGTCGCGCGGTGCGACCAGCATTTGTCTGCCGCCGGAGTTGCCCATGGCGTCGGTGCGCGACATCGCTCGCGATGCACCTGATGTCGTGTTTGAAATCTTCGGTTTCGGACGCGTGCCGTTGGCGATCTCGGCGCGCTGCGCCCACGCCCGTTCCAAGGGCCTGGTGAAGGACAATTGCCAGTTCATCTGCGGCGAAGACAGCGACGGCCTCATCGTCGACACACTCGACCGCCAGCCGTTCCTCGCCCTCAACGGGGTGCAGACCATGTCGCACACATGCCAGAGCCTGTTGCAGGAGCTTGGCGAACTGACCGCCGCCGGCATCGGCCGCATCCGGTTGTCGCCGCAGGACTGCGACATGGTGATGGTCGCCCGGATCTATGACGATGTTGCAACCGGACGATGCTCGCCCGCCGAGGGCCTTGGTCGCCTGACGCTTGCCTACCCGGGCGTGCCGCTGTCGAACGGTTTCCACTATGGCCAGACCGGCGCGTCATGGATCGCAGCGCCCGCCGGCTCGCCCCCATGGAGGTGAACGATGGCAGATGAGTTGATCCTTTCGGCCAAGGAGACGACGGATGATGCCACTCTCGCCGATGTCGTCGGCAGCATTCGCCGGCTGATCGATGGCGCGACGCTCGATTGCGCCTGCCGGACCGAGATCGATCAGTTGCTCTTCCAGTTCGAAGCACTGGCTGCCGTGCGGCTTCGCCGGGCGCGACCCGGTGCGGGCCGGTCATTACTCGCCCTGTCTCGTATCGATCTCCCTCTGCGGCGGCACGGCGACATCGTCCTGCAGACCGCGCTTGAAACTGCGAATGCCCTTTGCGACATCCCCCATCAGTTCCGGGATCTTGCCGCGTCCGAACAGGACCAACACCACCGCAAGCACGATCAACCAATGCCAAATACTCAAGGAACCCATGTCTTCGCTTCCCTAAAACTGTACCGATGCCGCCGGGCGGCGACAGGGTCGCCGGCTGCGACATAGGATTAGCGTCCGTTGGGCGGGAAATCCTTGTCGGGTGACAAACAGCGGGCCGCTATGTCCCCAAACCGCCTGGACCCTGTCGCCATGCGCGATGCTGCGCCTTGTCGGGGAGCGATGGTCAGGCGTTGGCCCATCAACGCGCGGCGAGGATCAAACCCTGCCGCCGGCGCTCGTGACTTCGATCGTGGCATCGCCGGACGTATTTCGCTGAACCAGTCACGATCGATCGCCGAACCGTCATCGGCGAGTTCGGTACTGATCCGAGGCCTCCACCGTGACCTTCGTGTGCACCCGTTCCGCCATCCCGACTTATCGACAGCAAGTTTGCGAAGGTCGATCCTGTCCTGGACTTGTGGGCACCGGAAACCTCGATGCACCGAGCGGATAAAAAGTTGCCGGCGCCGCCGAGCGAGACAGCGGCACCGGCAAGCATGAGGCGGACTACTCCTTTGCCAACCGCTCGCCGATTCTCGAAGCGAAGTTCATCACATGGAAGATGTAGTTCTCCTCGACGGTGCCCTGGAACAGATGAGCCCATGGTCCGGCGGCATAGATGCCAAGGTCCTCGCCGCCATGGGTTTCGCTGTTGAGCGGCACCAGCGAGTGCTGGACAAAATCAGGCTTGGTCGTCTCTTCGGAAGTCAGCATCGGCCGCTCCTGCGGCTTTTCATAACCGCCTGGACCGTTGGCGAAACCGATCGTGGTATAGGTCTTGCCGTCCTTGCCGTAGATTGGTTCACCGTCGACGCCGACAGAGATCCCCAGAATTGGATTGCCTCGTTTGGCATAGCCCGCAATCGTCAATGTGTGGCTATGATCGCCGGTGACAACGATCAGCGTCTCGTTGAGATCGACCTTGCGCAGAACAGCCTTTACCGCCTCGTTCATGGCAGCGGCGTCAGACAGGGTGCGGTAGGCATTGGACTCGTGGCTGGCATGATCGATGCGCCCGCCTTCGACCAGCAGCACATATCCCTCCGGGTTGCGCGACAGAATGTCGATCGATTTTTCAGCCATCTCGGCGAGCGACGGCTCGCCAGCCTTATCGGCGGGGCGGTCGACGTCGTACTGCATATGTGATGGTTCGAACAGGCCAAGAAGGTGATCCGTGCGAGCGGTGTCGACCGCGTCAAACTGGGCTTTGTTCCAGACATAGGCGCCTTTGTCGCCGTAACGGTCCGTCCATGCCTTGGTGAGATCCATGCCATCCTTGCGCTTGCCGCTCTTTTTCGCGTTCCCGGGGTACTCGGGATCTTCCATCGACGCCGGCAGGAAATTGCTGCGGCCGCCTCCAAGGGCCACTTCCAGACCATCGCCATAGCCCATCTCGACGAGCTGGCGTGCAATGTCGAGGCAACCGGCGCGCAGCGCTTCTTCCGGCATATGGGAATCGGACTCCCAGTCGCGATTGGCGATGTGGGCGTAGGTGGCTCCCGGTGTCGCATGGGTCATGCGGGTCGTTGTGACCGCACCGGTCGACATGCCGATCGTCTCGGCCATTTCCCATAGGGTGGTCACCTGCTTAGTCTTCTGATCCTCGCACGAGTCCAGCTTGGCCGTGTGATCAAGCCCCATGGCGTCGTTGATCGACTTCACGCCGGTGGTCATGGCCACGGCACTGGGAGCAGAGTCGGTGATCTGGGCATCCGAGGAGTAGGTCTTCGACGCGGCGAGGTAGGGAAAGGCTTCCCAGGCAAGCACGTTGGATTCGCCATCAACGCCGCGCTGCTGCCCCTCAAAGATGCGGGCTGCGGTGACCGTGGAAAATCCCATACCGTCACCGACAAACAGGATAACGTTTTTCGCCTTGTTCGTGTTCTTCTGCAGCTTCAGGATGTTGGCCAGCGTGGCGTCGGCCTGCTTGAAGTAGGGGTCGTCAGCCTGGACCAGCGTGGCGTCAGCCGCCGCCGCTTGCGTGGCTCCAAACAGGCCCAAAAGCGCCAAGTGCAGAACCGTGCTTCGCAATCTAGCCGTTTTGATTGTCGTCATTCTCATTTCTCTCCTCCGTGTTGGCCCTTTTTCAAGGGTGGTTTGTGTTCCGGTGCCCTGCAATGCCGGGCGGCTCCAGCAAGACGACCGTCCTTCCGGTGGCACCGCACCGATACGAGCGTTCTCCCAACGCGCGTTCATGTGTGTCGGGGCGCTGTGCGCCAGCCGACCAAGAGCGTTTCCGGTTCAGATGGAGTCACGGAAACGCTCTAGCTCCTTGTTTTTGCGCAATTCCTGGACGGAAAACCGCTTCGGACTTTTCCTGGAAGTGCTCTATGCTGAAACCAATCGGGCCTCTGTGGGTTCGAAGCTGACGAACACGGATGATCCGACCTGCGGGGCGCCAGCGATCGGAGGCGCCACGGCGAAGAGAGAACCGAGCTCTCCCTGCAACGTGTATTGGATCTGGTTTCCCATATATGCGGCATAGGTGATCTCCGCCGGAAAACTCGATTGGCCCGGCATCCGGTCGAGCTTGATCTGATGGGGCCGCAAGACGAGCTTGGCGGGGCCGGTTGGCGCAGCGGCTGAGGGCAACGTCAGCTTCTTACCGCACAGAGCGATTTCAGCCCCAGACGATGACGCTGCCGTGACTTCAACATCCACGAGGTTCGCATCGCCGATGAAGTCGGCAATAAAGGCCGAGGCGGGGCGCTCGTAGAGATCGTGAGGCGATCCTTCCTGGGCGATCTCGGCGTTTCGCATGACGATAATGCGATCCGAAACGGCCATCGCCTCTTCCTGGTCATGGGTCACGTAGACCGCCGTCAGGCCAAGCCGCTGCTGTATCTGGCGAATTTCTTCGCGAACGTGACGGCGCAGCTTCGCGTCAAGGTTCGACAGCGGCTCGTCCAATAGCAGCACTTCCGGTTCGAGCACGATTGCGCGAGCGACGGCGACGCGTTGCTGCTGACCGCCCGACAGTTCCGAAGGCAGGCGGTTGCCGAACCCTTTGAGGCCGACGAGCTCAAGACCCATCTCCGCCCGTTGCTTGGCTTCGGCCTTGCGCATCCGCTTCACGGTCAGGCCGTATGCGACGTTCTCGAGAACAGTCATATGCGGGAAGAGCGCATAGGACTGAAACACCATCGAGACCTTCCGATAGGTGGCCGATAGGTGAGTAACGTCCTGACCGCCGATGAAGATGCTGCCTTCACTGGCGCTTTCCAGCCCGGCGATCAGACGCAGCGTCGTCGTCTTGCCGCAGCCGGAAGGGCCGAGAAGCGTCACGAGTGTTCCGGGCTCGATCTCCAGCGACAATTCCTTGAGAGCGGTCACGTTGCCGTAGCGCTTTGCGACCCGGTCGAAACGGACGGATCCTTTCGGCAGTGTGTTGGTCATGGGTGGTCCTTTCGTTCAGGCTGCTTCGAGGCGGTTGGTCCGCCGCAGGCGCCTTTGGCCGATAGTGAATTGAAGGGTGAGGATGGCGGCGAGCATCGTCAGGATCAGCACGGCGGAATAGGCGATGGCGACGCCGAAATCGCCATTCTCGACGCGGCCGACGATGAAGGAGGTCGCCATGTTGTGGCGGGCACTGACCAGAAAGATGACTGCCGAGACCGATGTGATGGAACGCACGAAGCTGTAGGTCACGGCGGCAAGAATAGCGGGTCCGAGCAGTGGTGCCAGAACGCGACGCGCTGTCGTGAAGCTGTTGGCGCCGAGCATCGTCGAGGCCTCGTCAAGGCTCTTGTCGAGCTGGGACATCGCGGCAATCCCACCACGCACGCCAACGGGCATGTTGCGGAAGATGAAGACGATCACCAGGATTATGGCCGTGCCCGTCAGCTCGATCGGCGGGAAGTTGAAGGCCATGACATAGGCCACACCGATAACCGTTCCGGGGATGGCGAAGGAAAGCATCGTCGAGAATTCGAATGCCGCCTTGCCGAAGAACCGCTGTCGAACCAGCAGATATGCGGTGGCCAATCCGATCAGGGCCGTGAGTGGCGCCGATATGGCGGCGATACCCAGCGTCGTGAAGAAGCTGTTCCAGGCCGAGCCGGTGAAGCGCAGACCATGACCGATATCGATGGCGAAGGCGCGCGCATAATGAGCAAGGGTAAATGTATGATCATAACCCCAAAGCTTCACCAGGCTGCCGAACGCAATCATCGAATAGACGACGGCCGTGAAGGCAGCCCAGGGCAGTGCGAGCGCGTAACAGGCCGCTCTGAGGCCGGGGTTGAGCGCCGCGTGCCGACCGGAATCGGCCTTTCCGGTCACTGTCGTATAGGACTTCTTGCCGACCCAACGTCGCTGGATCAGAAAGACGCCCAGCGTCAGGAACAAGAGGGCTATCGACAGGATGGCGGCACGCGCCGGATCGGCGACGGCGCCGACGATCGCAAAATAGATCTCGGTCGACAGCACGTTGAAGTTGCCGCCGAGCACGAGCGGGTTGCCGAAATCGGCGAGGCTTTCGATGAAGCCGAGCAGAAAGGCATTGGCAAGCCCGGGCCGCATCAGCGGAAGCGAGACATAGCGAAACGTCTGCCAACGGTCCGCATCGAGCGTCTGCGAGGCCTCTTCCATCGAGGGGCTGACACCCTCGACAACACCGATCAGCACCAGAAAGGCAATTGGCGTGAAGCTCAGCACTTGCGCCAGATAGACACCCCAGAAGCCGTAGAGCCAGCGTGTCCGTTCGAGCTCGAAGACGTCGGCGAGCAAGTTCGTCACCGTGCCGGAGCGGCCGAAAAGCAGGATAAGCGCCAGGCCGATCACGAATGGGGGGGTGATGATGGGGATAATCGTCAGCACCCGCAAAAGCCCCTTGGCCCTGAAGTTCGTGCGCGTGAAGATCAGCGCGAAAGCAAGGCCGAGTACGGTCGTGCCCAAGCCGGTCATGAGGGCAAGGATCAGCGAATTGGTTCCCGAGCCGCAAGGCCCCGCAAAGACCAGGCACTTCGCGCCCCAGATGTCGGCCGAAAGAAGCCTCGGCAGGAACTCGCCGAAACCGTAGCCCGTCTTGTCGCGCAGTTCGAAAGCGCGCAGCAATACATGCAAGACAGGATAGAAGACGAAGACGCCGACGGAAGCGACGATGGCGCCGATCAGCCCGCAAACGAACGCATCGCCCCGACCTTTGCCAAGACCGGAAATGCCCGTGGTCAGCGTGAACAGCAGGCCGCAGAACGTCAGCAAGGCGCCAATACCCATGCTGCCCTGGCCGACTTCGGTGCCGGGAAATGAAAGAAGGCGCGCGCCCGACGGGACGATCAGCAGGCCCTGCATCGCTGAAAGCGCGAGACCTGCCGCGGTAAAGGTGACAAGGCCGATCGCCGCCTGCCGTTGTGCCTTCACGACGAGAAGGACAGCAAGCGAGCCGGCAAAACCGATAAGCGGAGCCGCGAGCCACCAGCGCCCATGAAACAGCATTTGGGCCAGGCCGGACGGCACTTCGCCTCTGATATAGGCCGCCAGAACAGCAGGATCGAGCAGGCCCGCATCCGTCTCGTACCATGGCAACAGGACATAGCCCGCCAGCCCCAGCGCTAGCCAAAGCGCAGTGGTCTTTTTCATTGGAGATGTTCCCTAACTAAGGCCAATGGCGCAGCAGCGGCGCAAATGGCATCGTTGCCGCATCGCGAGCGGCGTCAGCCTGTGCTGGTGACGGTAACGGCGTGCCGGAGGCATGCCGTTACCGCTCGCTGTTACTGTTCGATGGCACCGCCGGCTGATTTTACTTCGGCGTCCCAGCGGGCAAGGAGCTTCTCGCGCGTCTTCGACGAACCGTAGGTCGCAAAGTCGTAGTCGATCAGCTTGACCGAAGAGAGGTTCCCCACTTCAGGCGGCACTGGCGTGTTCAGGTTGGAGGGCGTCTGGTACGACTGTGCCTGGGCACCGAGCTTCTGGCCGTCCGGAGACAGCACGAAGTCGATGAACTGTTTGGCGGTTGCAGTGTTCTTGGTGCCCTTGATCATCGAGACCGCGCCGACTTCATAGCCCGTACCTTCGCACGGAGCGACGATCTCGAGCGGAAAGCCCGCATTCTTCTGCTGCACCATGTTGGCCATGAAACCGATGGCGAAGACGGATTCGCCGCGTGCGGCGGCCTTCACGGGCGCCGAGCCGGACTTGGTATACTGGTTGACGTTCTTGCCGATTTCGGCGAGCAGGCGGAAAGCCTCATCCTCACCGAAAAGCTGCACCAGTGTTGCAATCTCGGTATAGGCCGTGCCGGAGCTGTTGGGATTGGAAACCTGAATTTCGCCCCGATACGCTGGGTCTGCAAGATCCTTCCAGCAGGCCGGCGCCTTCAAGCCCTTTTCCTTGAGCAGTTCGGCGTTGTAGGCGATACCGAGCGCGCCGGCATAGACGCCGATGGCTTTGCCGTCGGTGATCTCGGCCATGTTCTTCGCCCAGCCGAGCAAATTCGTCGTGTTCGCGCCAGAGGCCTCGGTCAGGTTCTCCTCGGCGGCGATCATATGCGGGTCACCGGTTCCCGCAAACCACACATCGATCTTGGGATTGCCGGACTCGGCCCGGATCTGTGCGAGCGTCTCGCCGGTGCTTTTGCGGATCAAGGAAATGTCCGCACCGCTGGCGGCGCGGAACTCGTTCGCGACCAGGTCGCAATGGTCTTGTTCCGAGCTGCAGACGACGCTGAGCTGCTGGGCAGCCGCAGTTGTCGCGGTTGCCGCGATCAGCGCGGAACTCATGAATAGTGTCTTCAACATCATTGGCGTTGCTCCTCCCTGCCATGGCTATTCGACAAACCGTTGCCGAACAACCGGTTCTACTATGTCAGCTGGGCAGGCGATTTCGCCACGATCATCGCATTAACAATCCTGCGCTGTACCGGCTTATTGATTGGGATTGTTTCAAAAGTTACAGCCTTGCCAACTTTGGCAATCAAACGCGTCGTGCAGACTTGTCCGCTTCAATATATGGTCGCTGCATGCCGCCATGTGCGGCATGGGAGGAGCTTTAGAGGTGAGGGGATTATCAGACAGACGGAGCGTTATCGCTATCGTCGATGACGATCGCGAGCATCGCGATATGGTGGCAAGTCTCCTTGCGGAGAACGGGTTTTCAGCGATTACGCTTGCCAGCATCGCCGAGTTTATCGCGCTCGGTGAGCGGCCCGAGGTCGATCTCGCGCTCATCGACCTGAAACTCAAGGGCGAGTCCGGTCACTCGCTCGCCATGCATATCCGGGCGCGCATGGACATGCCTATCGTCATGCTGACGGGCCGGGGCGATGAGATCGATCGCATCATTGGCTTGGAAACGGCGGCGGATGACTTCATCACCAAGCCCTTCAATCCGCGCGAGCTGCTGGCGCGCATCCGGGCCGTGCTGCGCAGATACGGCCGGCCGGCCGCCGGGATCGTGACCGCCGACACGACGGCACCGTCGTTGATCGCGTTCGGCGAGCTGCGTGTAGACAAGTCCAGGCGCCAGTTGCTGGGTTCCGACGGCAATGAGGTCGCGCTCACGAATTCGGAGTATCGTCTGCTTGAATACTTCCTCGACAATCCAAATCGCGTCATTCCCCGAACGGAATTGCTGACCGACCTTGGTAGCGACCTCTCGAATTACGGGGATCGAACGATTGACGTTCTGATATTGCGGCTGAGACGCAAGATCGAGCGTGTCCCTTCGAAACCGGTGCATCTTCAGACGCGGCGAACGCAGGGATATGTCTTCGTCACATCGTTGGCGCCGCACGAATGACGGTGCGCTTCCGCCATCTGAGCGTGCAGCAGAAGTTGTTGGGTTCGCTGGTGCTGTTGTCGGCAGCGACAGTGTTGATCGGCGCCGTGGCGTGGGTCGCGCTCGACCGTTCGGAGAAGCGCCTCAGCGCGTTGCATTCCGCCACGGTCCAGGATGTCGGTGATGCTCTTGCCATTTCGCGTCTTGTCTCGCAACTCTCGAGTACGGCTCCGTTCCTGCTCACCTTGCAATCGTCGTACTTGATCGAGAAGGAGGCCGCCGCCGTGCTCGAGACGGCGCGCCGGATCGAGGAACAGGTCGGGGCGCTCTCCAGCTCCCATCCGCGGCTCGCCGTGCAATTCGATATGCCGCTCGGTGCGCTTAGAATAGCGGTCGCGGACCTGGTCGCCGCGACGCAGCAACAGTCGGTCATTCGCGATGCGAAGTTGCGCCTCGACCGGGAACTCCTTTTGTTGGATTCTGCCATTCTTCCCGGGCAGGACACATCCGCCCTTGCCAATCCCCAGCAGCAATTTGCTGTCAGGCAGTTGATCGATCTGCTCGCGGCCGCACGCCGCACGGACAATCTGTTCCACCTCGGCGAACTTGATCGCGAGTACCATGCCGTACGGCGGCAGGTCTCGCAGACCATGCCCGGTCAGTTGTCGAAGCTGACCGGCGATGGCGAAGGACCGGCCCGAATCTTTGAATTGCGCCGCATGGAGTTCGCGTTTCTGGCAAGGGCGAGAAACGCTCTCGCGCGCATTCGTGAGCAAACAGAGAATATCAATCAGCTGAGCGCGACGGTCATCGCGCAAGCCGATGTAAAACTTTATGCCGTGCGGCTCGATACACGCTCATCCATAGACTACGCGAAGGTCGTTATCCTCATCGTCGGGACGATCAGCGCGGTGGTCACCATTCTCGCCGCCCTTTTCGTCGTTCGATATGTCGCCGCCAATCTCAGGGCAATTTCCGAAGCAATGGTGCGACTGGCCCTCGGCGATCGAGGCAGCCGGCTGGCGCGAACCCGGCAACCCGACGATGAGATAGGCAAGTTGTTCCACGCGTTTCGGATGTTCCGCGCGACGGTTCTGAGACTGGATCGCTTGAACCGGCAGCTTCGCCGCAAGAACCTGCTCTTCGAGACGGTCGTTGCTGGAATGAGCGACGGCGTGGCGATAATTGCACCACAGGGCACGATTGCTGCCGTGAGCCCGAACCTGCCGAAAGTGCTGCGGATCGGGGCGGGTGCCGTGGCTGTCAACCGGACACTTTCCGGCGTGTTCGAGGCCTCCCCGTTCGCACGCGCCAACATCCGCCACGACACCGCACCAGAAAACCACGAGCTTAGAAGTGCCGACGGTGGCGTGATCGAGTGCAGGGTGGCCCCTCTTCCTGATGGCGGTGTCGTTTGGTTGTTTTCCGATGTCACCGAGCGGCGGCGCGTCGAGGCCCGCTTGAACGAGATCCGACGGATCGAAAGCCTCGGAAAGATCGCCGGCGAAGTCGCGCACGATTTTGGCAACATCCTATCCACCTTGTCGGGCAACCTTCACCTGCTGGAGACGGCGACAGCCGACGCCGCGGCAAAGTTGCGCCAGCGTATGGGCGCCACCGTCGAGCTTGGCGCCACGTTGGTGCAGCGCCTGCTTGCCTTTGCGCGAAAGCAACATCTGGAGCCCGAGGTCATCGACCTCAACCTCCTGGTTTCCGGCATGGGAGATCTGGTCGAGATCGCGTTGAATGGGGAGGTCGATCTCGTCATCGCGCCTCACGGCCAGCCGCTGCTTGCCAAAATGGACCCTGGCCAGCTCGAGAGCGCAATTCTCAACCTGTGCATCAATGCGCGACAGGCCATGGATGAGCGAGGGCGGATCGAAATTGCCCTTCGCACCCGTGGGGATCAGGCAGCAGAGATCGAAATCACCGACACGGGCTGTGGCATGTCGCCCGAGATACGCAGGCAATGTCTTGAGCCCTTCTTTACCGCGCGACGCGACGGACAGGGAACCGGGCTCGGCCTTTCGATGGTCTATGGGTTCATCCGCCAGTCGGGCGGTGACCTATCTATTCAGTCCGAACCTGGGCGCGGGACGACTGTTACCCTGGTAATCCCGCTTGCCGCCGCCGCCGAAGAGGCATCTGTCAGCACAAGCTCGTCCCGGCGCTGCCTGCTCGTGGACGACGATCCAGTGGCGCTGGCGAATGGCGAAGGCATACTCAGGGGCGCGGGTTTCGAGGTCGTGACCGCAAACTCGCTCTCCACCGCCGTAAGCCTGTTGCAGACGTTCTCGCCATCCGATCTGCTGGTAACCGATCTGCATCTGGAGGACCTGCCTCGCGGGTGGGAATTGGCCAGAATATGGCTTGAGACCTCACCGGAGGCGCACGCGCTTGTGGTTTCCGGTCGATTTCCCCAGACAAATCCATTGGCTGAACGATATGCGGAGCGGCTGGCCTGCATTGAAAAGCCATTGACCGCCAGCAAGCTCGCGACGCTTGGCCTTTAGCAGGCGTGGCCGAACTCCCTTTCGCACCTCTGGCATATTACTCATTCAGATGAGCTCGCAGGGCAACCAGACTGAAAACGTGCAGACCGCAGCCGTGCTTACCGCGGGGCAGCCAGGTTCGGTCCGTCGCGAACAATGGCATGATCGTCGGTGAGAATAGCGGTGAGCTGACGATCAATCTGATCACCCTCCACGAAGGGATCGACGTAGTACCAACCTATGGGAAACAACTTTCTGATAAATCACTCGTCCTGGGGCGGACCGCCGGATGAGTTCCACCCGGCATCTGGGAGGAACAATGCACGAGGACAAGATTCGTCAGGCTCTCATCGAGCTTCTGTATCGCAACTCCTATGGCGTGGTCATCTCCAACATCGTCATTTCTCTCGCCGCCGTGTCCGTCCTTCGGCATGTCGTATCGGCGAGCTGGCTGGCCGGATGGGTTGGCGCGCTCTACCTGCTCATCGTCATACGTGTCTTTGCCTCCCGCCGGTTCTTCCGCCGTCCAAGAGATCCCCGGTCCATCATGCGATGGGCCTGGCTCGCAGCGGCATTCACCTGGGTGTCCGGCCTCATGTGGGGCACGCTCGGCTGGGTCGGCTTCCTTCCCGATGAGCCCATTGTGCTTTCCTTCACGGTTATCGTGCTGACCGGCCTCGTCTGCGGCACGGTACCGTCTCTTTCGGCTTTTCCACCCGCGCTCATCGGCTCAATTCTTGTAACGGTCCTGCCGATTGCCGCGCGCTGCATTCTGACGGACAGCGATATTTCCGGCGCTTTCCTGTTCCTGCTCGCCTCCCTTGTGGCGATCAATTTCTACTATTGTCGCATCACCTACCGGATGTTGCGCGAAACCGTCAGCCTGCGACTGGAGAACGAGAGCCTCGTCGGCCACTTGCAAGAGGAACGTGACCGGGCGCAGGCAGCAGACCGCGCCAAGACGCGCTTTCTGGCAGCCGCCAGTCACGATCTGCGCCAGCCGATCCATGCGTTGAGTCTGCTGGTTTCCACACTTGCGATCCTGGGGCAACGCGGAAACGTCTCCTCCGGCGATGCTCGCGATCTGGCAACGAGGGCGAAGTCCGCCGTCGGCAATCTCAGCGGACTGCTGAATGCGCTGCTCGATATCTCCCGGCTTGACGCCGGCATCGTCACGGTTGTGAACGAGACGATGGCGTTGCGCGACCTTTTTCGCGATCTTCGTGACGAGTTCGCCGCGGAAGCACACCAGCGCGGCCTTGAACTGCGGATCGTCGACAGCGACCTGCTGGTCGACAGTGACCCGATGATGCTCAGGCGGATCCTTAACAACCTGTTGTCGAACGCCTTGCGCTACACGAAAGCGGGCAGCATCCTGCTTGGCTGCCGCAGACGCGGCAATACGGTCGAAATCCAGGTTCTGGACACGGGCTCCGGCATCCCTGCCGATCAGCAAGCGATGATCTTCGAGGAATTCGTGCAGTTGCAGAACCCGGCAAGGGACCGCACGCAAGGTCTGGGCCTGGGTCTTGCCATCGTTCGCCGGACGGCCGAGTTGCTGCAACACCCCCTAAGATTGGTTTCCGTGCCTGGGCGCGGCTCCATGTTCTCGATCACGGTTCCGAGAGCCCATCCGGTGAGATCCATTCTGCAACGCGGTCAGCCGTCTCCCGCGGCGGACATCACGGCCGGCATCATGCTGGTGGAGGACGAGAAGGACGTCTTCGACGCTATGGTTCGGCTACTTACGCTGGAGGGGCATCGCGTCTATGCCGGCCGATCTGTTGGGGAGGTGCTAAAAGTCCATACGGAAGCCCTGATGGCCGGCGACGCGCCTGTCGATCTTATCGTTGCCGATTACCGCCTTGAGCATGGCACCACAGGTTTGGACGCGATCCAGGCCCTCAGCGCCCACATCGGTCGCCGCGTTCCGGCAATCATCGTCACCGGCGACACCTCGCCGTCACGTCTCAAGGAGGTTAGCGCAAGTAGCGTTCGTATCCTGCACAAGCCCATCACCGGAGAGGAACTACGGGAAGTGATCCACACCACCTTGAGGGGGATAGAGCCGTAGATCCGCCCGACACAAGCGGTTGTCACATCCCGGCAGGCCGGCTCGCCATACAACGAGCGCAGATTGCCCCCAACCGTGACGCTACGAGTTGCGCTGCGAACGTGTCGCCGGCTCTTGGCGGCCGGTAGCGATCGGTCTTTGGTCAACCCGCCTGACGGGGATTGGAAACCGGTCTAAACCAAGACCTGCTGAATCGTCTGGCTCGGATGAATGCAGACGATTTCCAGCTGGTCGGCGCCGACATTTTCGAAACGATGGGGAATATTGGCGGGCCCGACAATGATATCGCCGGCGGAGCCGCGTGTTTTTTGATTGCCTATCGTGAATTCTGCCTTGCCTTTGCGGATCACCCAAGTCTCCGCATAGGGATGCATGTGCAGTGCGGAACCGCGCCCGGGATCCGCGTCGACGACAAAAAGCGATACGTCGCTGCCAAACTCACGGCCTTCGAAGCGAACGGTGCGGCTCGCGCCGGGTTCGACTTCTTGATGACGGCGGACTGAAATCATTCCGAACTCCTCCACGTCGCTGAGATCTGAAATTTATCTTTGCGAGAAGATATATTCTCAAGACTCTCTTCTCGTCAAGATATTTATCTTCGCACAAAGATATCTTTGCCATTGGGATGACGCGGTGTATGTCTCGAAGGCTTGAGACCGTTGAAATCGACTATGAGGGACGCCAAACAAGTGCAGTCGGATCAAGATGAAAACCGCCGCTTGGAACGCGGTTCTGCCGAAGACCATGTTGATCGGCTTCGTGCGCAATGGGCGCGCGAACTGCCGGATCTGGACACGGAGCCGATGGCTATCCTCGGCCGCGCGAAGCGCCTTGCCAATTTGGTTGGCCCATCCATCGAGGACACTTTTGCAAAATTCGGCCTCGACCGGGGCGAATTCGACGTAATCGCGACCTTGCGGAGATCCGGGCCGCCCTACCAGCTCACACCGACGGAAATGTACACGACGCTAATGCTGTCTTCCGGCGGACTGACGCACCGCCTCGTTCGGTTGGAAAAAGCGGGGTTGATTGTGCGCGAAAAATCGACCCGCGACGGCCGAAGCGTCGTCGTTTGCCTGACACCGACTGGCGCAACACTTGCCGAGAAGGCATTTCGCGTGGATATGGAGAACGAACTGGTCTTTCTTCAGGGGCTTGATGCGGAAGAACGCACCACTTTGGCAGACCTGCTGCGCAAGCTCGTCGCGAGCCTCGAGGAGCCGCGCGAAAGCTGAGAGTGCAGCGGCAGCTTATGCAGCAACTCAAAGTGTTACAGCGACCTTTGCGCGTCTAAATAGACGCGCGGCGCTATAAAGCGCCGGGCCTGTTGCCGCTCAACTCAATGGAAAGCCCATTGCCGAGACCAGCCTGAGCCACGGCTTGCGCCATCCGCCCTTCCGGTCGGCGGTATCGAGCGCGTACATCGTCACTTGTGCCCCAAGCCAGCGGAAAGGTTCCGGCGGCACGACGTTGGGCAATTGCGTTGCAAAATCCAGCCTGCTCTCCGAAGTCTTCGACCCGTCGAGAATGTCGAGCGCTATGCGTGCGCCGAACCTCGACGCGGAGACACCAAAACCCGAATAGCCGCCGGCATAAACGACCTTGCCTGCGTGGTATCTCTGGAAATGCACCGCCATGCGTGTGCTGAGATCGATCGGGCCGCTCCAGGCGTGCGTGAAACGGAGGCCCTGCAACTGCGGAAACGTGTCGAAGAACGCAGCGGCAAGCGGCTCGTAGGTCTGGACATCGCTGTCCACGCCTGGCGACGTCGTGCCCGCGAAGGCATAGCCCAGTCTTCCCCCGAAGATGATGCGATTGTCTTTCGTCAGGCGCATATAGTTCATCTGGGTTCGGGTGTCGTAGACACCCTGCCGGTTTTTCCAACCGATCGACGCCATCTGATGTTCAGACAACGGCTCGGTGGCGAGCACACGATCTCGGACGGCGACGACGCGGCGCTTGATGCCGGGGTGGCCGGAGGCAAACGCGTTGGTTGCCAGCAGCACCTTCGGCGCGGTTACCGAGCCGAACGGCGTCTTAACCTCGATCCTGGCCCCAGCCTCGTCGAGCGCCAGCAACTCGGTACCCTCGAAAATCTCGACGCCGAGAGAAAGCGCAGTTCGCTTCAACCCCCAGGCAAGCAAGGCGGGATGGACCGTCCCGCTGATATCCTTTGACCAGATCCCGGCCTTGTATCGCGGCGACCCGATCTGCGCCTGGACCGCGTCTTGATCCAGAAACACGGCCTGATGCCCATATTGAAGATGCAGTTCATGCTCCCGGTGAAGGGCTTCGATATGGTCTGCATCCACCGCGACGGTCAGCTCACCGCCCCACTCCGCGTGGCAGTCGATGCCATGGGCCGAAATGGTCTGCATGAAGCCGTGCATGTTCTCCTTGCCCAGTCGCTCCAGCTCGGCGATGTCGTTGGGGAACACACGCACAGCATTGGACAGACCGTGCATCACCGACGTGGAGACGACCCCGCCCGGGCGACCGGAGGCGCCGTTGGCGACGCTACTCTTTTCGATCAACACCACATCGAGATCGGGCTGCGCCTGCTTGGCCTGGATTGCGCCCCAGAGGCCGGTGAAACCGCCCCCGACGATCAGCAAATCAGCCTTTCGATGGGCCTTCAGCGGCGGCAGCGCTTCGGGAGCATCCGGCCGATCCAGCCAGAACGGCGACATCTTCACGTCGGCAAGCGACGCCGCCGACGATCGTTGCGTTGCGTGCGCCATGGGTCACCCGTCGGTCTTCGCGGTGTGCAGGACATAGACTTTGCGCATCGTCTCCAGCACCTCGAACCGGACCTTCACCCCCTGCGGCAGGAAGTAGCTTTCGCCGGCTTCGAACGTCTCCACCGATCCGTCCGGGCTGGTGATCGAGACTTTGCCTGAAAGGATGACGCTGTATTCCACCCCATTGGGGTAGGAGAGCATTTCGGCATAGGGCGTCGATTGCCATGTGCCGACGACGACCGAACCGTCGGCGCTCTCGAAGTGGACGTCACCCATCTCGTCGGCAAAACCCGACAGGATCGCCTCGACGGGCACGACGCTGCATTTTTCCAGCTCGCGCCGGCCGACGCCATTGCGATCGATTTTCATGACCTTGGACATTTATGCTCCTGAATGCATGGACAATTGTTGGCGGGACACGAGAAAAACCCGGTCCCGCCGGATGCGGTTGGCCGCCGTTACTTCGCCCGATAGACTTCCGTTCCGGCGACATAGGTCGCCTCGACATGCCGCTTTCGGATGGACCGGTCGACGGGATCGGGAAGCTTGGCGTCGAGCACGACGAAATCGGCCCATTTACCGGTCGAAATCGAACCGATCTCATTGGCCCACGGCGTCATATTGGCGCCGGCCTGAGTGTAGGCGAACAGCGCCTCGTCAAACGTGACGGCCTGCTCGGGATGCCATGGGCCGTCGCCGAGCCCGAACGGACTTTCGCGGAAAACGGCATCGTTGATCTGGGTCAGCGGGCTGAGCGGCGACGTCGCCCAGTCGGATCCGAATACGACCGGAACCTTGTTCTGAAGCATCGACTTCCAGACATAGGCATGGCTTTCGCGCTCATGGCCCACCCGCTCGGTGATGTATTTTCCGATCGTGCCGGTTGCGTGGTTCGGCTGCATCGACGCCACGATGCCGAGCTTCTTGAACCGCTCGATATCGGGCGGACTGATGATCTCGATATGCTCGACGCGATTGGGGTATTTGCCGGGAGACTGCCCCTTTTCGAATGCGTTCAGCGTCATCTGGACGCCGGCATCGCCGATCGCGTGAACGGCAGTCGGGAAGCCGTTGTCGTTGGCCGCCTTGATCAGCGCGCTCAGATCCCCTTCCGACTGGAATGGCTCCCCCTTCCATCCCGTGCGATCCGAATAGTTTTCAAGCAGGTAGGCCGTATGGGTCGAAAGCACCCCGTCGACGACCGATTTGGCGTAGCCGACCGTCAGGAGCGGACCCTTCACTTTGGTTTCACCGCTGGCAGCCACACGGCTGTCGACGGCTTCACGATCCTTTGCCGCTGCCGGAATATTTGCAGCCTTGTCTTCGAAGAAGCCGTACCAAACCCGCAACGACAAGGTCTTGTCCTCGACGAGCTTCAGATAATCGTAGGCGGCAGCGATGGACGACATGTCGTGAACGCCGGTCAGGCCGACGCTGTTGGCAAACTTCACGGTCTGCAGCAGCGCTTCGGCGCGCTCCTTGTCGGAATAGGCCGGCTTCTTGTTGGTGACGAGATCGCCCGCCCCTTCGAGCAGGATCCCGGTCGGTTCTCCGGTCTTGGGGTCGACGACGATCTCGCCACCGGCAGGCACCTCGGATTTCGCCGTGACGCCGCTGATTTCCAAGGCCTTGCTGTTCACCCAGATCGAGTGGAAATCGATATCGCGCAGAACGACCGGGCGATCCTTGACCACGGCGTCGATGTCTTCCTTCGTCGGAAGCTTGCCCTCCTTCAGCGTATAGTCCCAGCCGCCTCCAGTGATCCACACGCCTGGCGGCAGGCGTTCATCCGCCTCCTTGATCTTCTTCAGCCACGTTTCCTTGTCAGGGATGTAGGAGAGATCGACGCCGGTGACGTAGTCCGTGCCGCTTGTCAGATGCGTATGTCCGTCGATGAAGCCGGGCGTGACCGTCTTGCCGCCGAGATCGAGCACGGTGGTCTTGCCGTCGGCGAGCGACCGGATCTCGGCGCTGGTGCCGACTGCCACGAACTTTCCGCCTTCGACGGCAAAGGCTTCGGCTCGCGGCGCATTGGGGTCAACGGTCCGCACGTCGCCATTGACCGCGATAAGATCGGCGGCCGCATTCGCAACCGTAAAAGATGATCCGGCCGCAAGCGCGGCGAGCATGGTGCCAGCCAGAAGCTGGTGCAGCAGAACACGTGTTTTCTTGGTGCGCACGTCTTTCCCTCCCGAGGTCAGAACCGATGAACCTGATGCATGGAGTAAGCGGCAATGCGGCCGGAAGCGGAATACTCCAAAGGGCTAGGTCCGCGCGATCGGCGACCGCCGCAAGCATCCTTGCCCAGCCTGCAACAGGCTGCGGCCGTCCCTTGCGGCCGTTTTGAAACTGACCTACGCTCGCGCGAGGGAGGACGCAGGCATGAATGGGAGTATCGCGACGAGCGAGCCAGGCACGGTGACGCAGTCGCCTGCAATCAATGAACTGGCGATGTCACTGATCGGCAATATCGGTCGAATGGATTTCCAGGAGCGTTTGACTGAGGCATTGAAGCAGCATGTTTCCGTGGATGCAGGGCTGATCCTGCTCTATCGGGGCGACAGCGCGCCGAAAATACTGTTCAACGATTGGCAGACGCATCGCGGCCTGTCCGACATCCGGCACTATCTTCAGGGACCTTACCGGCTCGATCCGTTCTATCAACTCGCGGTCGAGAATGAGGATGACGGGCTTTATCGCCTAAGCCAGATCGCGCCATCGTTCGATCGAACCCAGTATTACCGCGAATACTATCAGCACTCCGGACTTCACGACGAGTTCAACTTCATCGTCAGCCTCGGCGACGCCTCGAAGATTGCGATCTCCCTCGGCCGCAAGCGGTCGAGCATAGCCTTCAGCGAGCAGGAAGTGGCGTTGCTCGAGAGCCTGGCTCCGATCCTGCGGACGGCAGTCATCCGCCATTTCCGCGACCTGAGACCCGAGACGCTCGATGGCGAGGGCTCCGCGTTGCAGAAGGCGCTTGCCCAGGCGATCGGCAATTTCGGCCGCAGCATCCTGACGGAGCGCGAATGCCAGGTCGCTCAACTCGTGCTGCGCGGCTATTCCGTCAAAGGGGCTGCGACGCGGCTCGGCATCTCGCCGGCAACGGTGAAGCTGCACCGGCGTAACCTCTATTCAAAGCTGGATATCACGTCGCAGACGGCGCTGTTCGCGCTGTTCATAGACTCCGTTTCTTCGGCCAGAAACGTCTACGAGGACCCGCTGTTGGGCTACCTCGCCAAGCGCGGGCAGTTGACGGGCGAGCTTGCCTGCAACTGACGGGCGTCTGTCTCACGCAGCCGAAGCCTTATGATCGAAATGTGCTCGGTCGCCCGGCCGATTTTATACGGCAAGGCTGCTGTTTGCCGATGGCCTGGAGACGATGCGTGATGCCACCAGGCCGAAGACGACGACACCAAGGATGATCGTCGATATGGCATTGACCTCAGGGGTCACGCCGAACTTGATCTGCGAATAGATCTTCATGGGCAAGGTCGAGGCTCCGGGGCCCGTCGTGAAGCTCGATAGCACAAGATCGTCGAGCGACAGCGTGAACGACAGCAACCAGGCCGAAACGAAGGCCGGAGCCATGTTCGGCACGGCCACCTTGATGAACGCCAGGAATGGCGGGCAGCCGAGGTCTCTTGCCGCCTCCTCAAGCGACGGGTCGAGTTCGGCCAGACGGGATTGCATCACCACTGCCGCAAAACACATGGTGAAGGTGGCGTGGGCAAGTGTGATCGTCACCGGTCCGCGATCGATGCCCAACGTCACGAACATCAACAGCATCGACACGCCCATGACGACCTCCGGCATCACCATCGGCGCCACCAGCATGCCGTTGAAGATGTGATGGCCGCGAAAGCGCCGAATTCTCACAGCCACGATCGCCGCCAGCGATCCGAGCGCGGTCGCGAATGTTGCCGAGATCGCCGCCACGAGAAAACTGACCTTCGCCCCCTCGACGATCGACTGGTTGCTGATCGCGGCCGTGTACCACTGGGTGGAGAAACCTCCCCAGACCGTGACCAGTCGCGAGGCGTTGAAGCTGTAGATGACCAGAACCACGATCGGCAGGTAGAGAAAGGTAAGCCCGACAAAGATGGAAAGCCGGTTGAACAGGGATGGCTGGGGCATAGTCGCTCCTCACTTACAGCGCCGCGTCAAATATGACGCGCAATGGACGCTGTAGCACTTTGAACTTGCTGCATAATCTTATCCTTAAATCGATTCCGATTTAAGGAATTATGCAGTAGAGGTTCGAGACAAACGTGTCTGAAAAAGGACGATCGGTATCACCAAGATGACGAGAAGCAGCACGGTGACGGCGGAGGCTACCGGCCAGTCCCGGTTGTTGAAGAACTCGATCCAGATCGTCCTGCCGATCATCTGAGTGTCCGCACCTCCCAAGAGATCGGGCACGACGAACTCGCCGATAACCGGGATGAACACCAGCGCGCACCCCGCGGCAACGCCCCTGAGGCTGAGCGGAAACGTGACGCGCCAGAACGCCGCCATGCGCGAGCATCCGAGGTCGCGTGCCGCCTCGATCAGGGTGCGGTCGCTGGCACTGAGATTGGCGTAGATCGGCAGCACCATGAACGGCAGATAGGTATAAACGATGCCGATATAGATCGCGGTCTCGGTGTTCATGATCCGCAGCGGTTCGGAAATGACGCCGAGGTGCAGGAGCAGCGAATTCAAGAGCCCGTCGTTGCGCAGGATGCTCATCCAGGCGTAGACGCGGATCAGCATCGAGCTCCAGAACGGCACGATTACGAGGAAGATGAGGAAGGAGCGCGACCCAGGCGAGCAACTTGCGATGCCGTAGGCCAGTGGATAGGCGATCGCCAGCATCAGCGCCGTCGAAATCGCCGCCACCTTCAGGCTGGTGAGATAGGCAAGCAGATAGGTATTCTCGCCCAGGACGAAGATGAAGTTCTCAAGATTGAGGCGAATGCTGAGCAGCGAACCCTGCCAGGCATAAAGCGGCTCATAGGGCGGCATGCCGAGACGAACGGACGAGAGGCTGATCGCCAGCACGAGCAGGAACGGCATGAGAAAGAAGATCGCCAGCCAGCCATATGGGACGAGCACCAGCGCGCGCCGGCCCAGATTAGGTTTTGATTGCATCATGTCGTTCCCCTAGTCGGCCAGCAGACGGGCGGCCTGCGGCATCCATGACGCAAACACGGTGTCACCGACCGACAGGTCGTCCTGGGCGCCTAAGTTGACGCGCAGCGCGTCCAGCGTTGCTCCGCTCTTCAGGCGCACCCGGTAATGCCGCCCGGATCCGGCATAGCTGAACTGTTCGACAACGCCCTCGAGACCGCTGCCCTGTTTGTTGAGTTCCACTCGTTCTGGGCGCACCGACACCCAGTAGCGACCATTGGTTGAAATATGGTCGCTGGCGGTGGCAAGCACCGAACCGCCGGCCTCCGCACTTTCGATTTTCAGCTCATTGCCGGAGCGCCTGGCGGTGCCGCCTTCGAACACGTTCGCCTCACCCAGGAATTTCGCGACGTAGCGGGAGACCGGTGTTTCATAGACTTCGGCAGGCGATCCGATTTGCAGTACTTTCCCCTGTCGCATGATCGCAATACGCGACGACACGGTCATTGCCTCATGCTGGTCGTGGGTGACGATGATGAAGGTTAGCCCCAGCTCCCGCTGGAGCCTGACCAGCTCGTGCTGGGTTTCCGTGCGCAGGTTCTTGTCGAGCGCGCCGAGTGGCTCGTCCAGCAACAGCACCTTCGGCCGCTTGACCAGTGCGCGCGCCAACGCGACGCGTTGCCGCTGCCCCCCGGACAGCTGCTGCGGCTTGCGATCCAGCAACGCAGTCAGTTGCAGCTTTTCGGCCACCTCGCTGACGCGCTGCCGGATCTCGCTCCGTGCCAGCCGGTCCTGCTGCAGGCCAAACGCAATGTTCTTGCCCACCGACAGATGGGGAAAGAGCGCGTAGGACTGGAACATCATGTTCGTTGCCCGGCGATGGGCCGGAACATCCGTGACCTCTTCCCCGTCGAGCCGGACGACACCCGACGTCGGCGTTTCGAAGCCGGCGATCATACGCAGCAGGGTCGACTTCCCGCATCCGGATGGACCAAGAAGCGAGAAGAATTCCCCCTTCCCGATGCCGATCGAAATGTCGTCGACGGCGGTGAAGAGGCCGAAGGATTTGGAGAGGTTCTCGATGGAGACGTAGGATTGCAATACGGACATCCTTCTGCTTGTCGGCGCGCTCAGTTGCCGGCCCTGAAGGCGGTCCACACCCGGGTGCGCTCACGGGCCTGCCGCGGGGGCAGCGACTTGTCGACGAAGAGCTTGGAGCGAACCTCCGCGGGCGGATAGACGTTCGGGTCCGTGCGGATCGCCTCGTCGACCAGCGGCGTGGCTGCAGCATTGGCATTGGCGTAGAACACGTGATTGCTGATGTCGGCGACGGTCTTCGGCTCGAGAACGTAGTCGATGAAGGCCAGGGCCTGCTCCGGGTCAGGCGCATCGCTAGGGACGGCCATCGTATCGAAGGAGATGATGGTGCCCTCCTTCGGGATCGAATAGCCGACCGCGATGCCGTTGTTGGCTTCTTCCGCGCGCGCTGCGGCAATGCCCGCATCGCCGCTCCACATCATCGCCAGGCACAGCTGGCCGGAGGCCATGTCCGCCACCAGTTGTCCGCTCTGCATGTGGCGGATGTACGGGCGTAGCTTGAGGAGCAGGTCCTTGGCCTTGTCGAGATCTTCCTGTTTTGTCGAATAGGGATCCAGCCCGAGATAGTTCAGGGCGATCGGCACCACCTCGTTCGGCGCATCGACGATGCCGATGCCGCAGTCTTGAAACTTCTGCGCCAGTTCCGGCTTGAAGAACATGTCCAGGCTGTTCGTCGGGGCGCCGCCAACCCGCTCCTCGACGAGCTTCGGATTGTAGGCAATCCCTGTCGTCAGCCACATGTACGGGACGAGGTACTGATTGCCGGGGTCATGTTCGGCAACGAGCTTCAGAAGATCCTTGTCCAGGTTCTTATAGTTTTTGAGACCGGAAGCATCGATCGGCTTCAGCGCACCCGATTGGATGAGCCGCTCGCCGACGGTCGCGCTTGGAAAGGTCACGTCGAATCCGCTTCCCCCTGCCAGCAGGCGCGTTTCCAGAACTTCGAGCGAGTCAAAGAAATCGACACGGGCATCCACGCCCGTGCGCTTGGCGAAGTTCGAAATGGTATCCTCCGCGAAATAGTCGGAGAAATTGTAGATAAAGAGCTTCTCATCGGCCCTCGCTCCCCCCTGTCCATAGAGCAAGGCGATCGAGGCGATGGCAAACGAGTGCATAAGCGACCGGCACGGACCAGACATGTTCCCTCCCAAGGAATGATCTTTGTTTGCGAAAAAACTGCTGGCGTAACGGGGAAGGGTCAACACTCCCTTTGGCTAGGCCAGTCGTTGGCTCGCCGGCACCGCACATGACTCTTGGTTCTGAGAAATCCCATATTTCCAATGATTTGAATGCAGCAAAGTCGCGTCGGATCCTGGTGCAGTTTAGCGACCAAAGGCAGTGGTTTCAGTCGAAACACAGATTGCCTGAGGTTCAGATCGACCTGCCGACGCAATCGAGAACGGGCAAAGGTCCGCTCGGCAACAGGCTGGGGGTGCCAATGACGTCACATTTGGCAATGTAAGTAATGGCCTACACAAATCAGACCAAGGACGATTTCCGACGAGGAAGCTTCGCCTGATTGTTTCTCTGGCATTCCCGGTTGCGCCGCTGGCGGCGTCTTCGGAAGCCGCATCTTGCCCGCCACAAGGGCGCTTTGAACGCTTTCGAGCAAACAGAGAAGTACTTTGGGCTGTCAGCCTATGTTCGGTTTGGATCCTGCAAGTATTGAGGCTTGACGCGTTACGGTCGTTCCAGCTCTTCCCTCAAGCCGGCTTTCTCAGCCTATTGCCGTTGTCGGCACCAATCAGCTCCATAACCTCCGCCAGCGCGGGCATCGACGTTCCGGCCCCCTGCCGGGTCACCGCAACGGCCCCGAACGCATTGGCAAGCCGGCAGCATTCAGCTCCGGGCAATCCGGACAGCCGCCCGATAATGTGCCCGGCCGCGAAGGCGTCGCCGGCCCCTGTCGTGTCGACGGCAGCGACCGAAAACCACGGCGCGCTTTCAACCCCGGAATTTTGGTGGAGAGACGACCCCATGGCATCATGCTTGAGGGCGATCCTTTTCACACCCTGATGCAACAGCGACTTGATCATCTCGTCAGCAGACGTGTCGGGGCCTCCTCCTGCCAGCGGCGCAAGATCGGCCCCGCCCAGCATGATGGTGTCGAGTTTCGGCAGCAGATTGCGCACCTGCGGCGCAACCGACAGGGCAACGCCGGCGGGAATATCCAGAGTGACGGGGATATTTCGTTCTTCAGCAAGCTCGATCGCTCTAACCGCTGCGTCGGACTGCGGACTTTGCAACAAGGCGTAGCCGGAGAGATGGAAGAGCGCTGCATCCTCAAAGGTATCGCCGACGATCGATGCCGGGGACAAATGCGCATTGGCTCCGCGATAGGCAAACATCGTTCGCTCGCCGCTCTTGCCGACGGTCACGATGTTCGTTTGCGTCGGCTCAGACGGATCCCGGCCGATCCACGCCGTCGAGACCCCAATATCCTCGAGCGACGACAGCGCCTGCTGTCCCCATGCGTCTTGTCCCACCCGGCCGATCAGCCGGCAGCCGTGGCCGGCGCGCGAAAGCGCGATCGCCGTGTTGGTGGCCGAACCACCCAGCATGTGCCGCTGGGCGGTTGCGATCGCCTCTCCCCCCTCGGGCGGGTAGGCGGGGATATCAAGCACCAGGTCGATATTGATATCCCCGAGAAGGACGATCGCTGCCATTGCACAAACCCTAGAGATCGAGATGCATTTGTTCTATCGCCTGATCTACGTCGGCGATGATGTCGTCAACATGTTCGATGCCGACCGAGAAACGCACCAGGCCATCGACCACGCCCATCGCCTCGCGCTCCTGGCTGGGAATATCGAGAAAGGCCATGGTCGCGGGCATCTGCGTCGTGGTGCGCAGTCCGCCGAGGCTTGCCGCGAACGAGCCGAGCTTCAGCCGCTTTAAGAGCCGTACACCCGAAGCCTCGTCCTCGACGCAGAAGGAGAGCATGGCGCCGCCGCCGCGCAACTGCTCGCTCGCCGAGGCATGGTTCGGATGCGAGGGCAGCCCCGGATAGAAGACCCGCTTGACCTTGGGATGCGCTTCCAGGTGTTTTGCAAGCGCAAGCGCGTTGGCGCACTGCTTTTCCAGGCGCAGCGCAAGCGTCTGCGCACCGCGGAGCAACAACCAGGCATTGAAGGGTGACAGCGGTGCGCCGAGCTTGTTGAGCGTGTTCCAGCGCACGTCCTCCAGCCAATCCGCAGGCAGGATGTCCGACTTCAGCGTGATCACTCCGCCGACCGCATCATTGTGGCCGCCGATGAATTTGGTCGCGCTTTCGACGACGACGTCGACACCGAACTCGTGGGGTCGGCAAACCGCAGGCGATGCGAAAGTGTTGTCGCAAATCACGACGATGCCGCGCGCATGGGCGAGTTCCACCAGGGCTTTCAGTGGCGGCACCTTCATGGTCGGATTGGCGATCGCCTCGACGTAGAGGACCTTGGTCTCATCGGTAAACGCATTCTCGACCGCCCGAACATCGGTGCAATCGACAAGGCTGACCTTCAGCCCGAAATCGGCCGCGCGGTGATCGAAAAACTCGTGCGTGCTCGAATAGGTGGTGAGATCGGCAACGATGTGGTCTCCCGCCTTCAGGATGCCGAACAGCGCATGCGAGATCGCAGCCATTCCGGAAGCCGTGGCCAGGCAGGCGGTTCCGCCCGTCAGTTGGGCGATGTGTTCTTCGAACTTGTATTCGGTCGGGTTGCCGCAGCGCGAATAGATGTTCACTTCCTTGCGCGCGCCGGCGACGATCTGGTCGTAGATGTCGCCGCCATACTGGAAGTTCGCCGACATGTAGATCGGGTAGCTGATCGACTGGGAATGCTCCTCCGGCGTGTAGAAAACTGCCCGGCTGGCAAAATCGAGCTCTTTAGGCGACATGAAACTTCTCCTGCATTGGACCCGGCTGAAGCCGGGTCATTAACGGCTATTCCTTGACGGCACCGCCGAGCAAAGCGGCAGTGATCTGGCGTTCGAAAAAGATGAAGAGGACCAGCGGCGCGATGGCGGCGATCAGGATTGCCGCCAGCATCACCGGATAATTGGTGATGTGTTCGCCGACGAAATCCGTGAGGCCCACGGGCAATGTCTTGCGCGCCGGACTGTTGATGAAGACGACCGGAAACAGGAAATCGTTCCAGACCCAGATCATGTTGACGATCGCCGCGGTGAACATCGCCGGGCGGGCGATCGGCAGCGCAACACGGGCGAAGATCGACCACTCGGAAGCACCATCCATGCGCGCCGCGTCGAAAAGTTCGCGCGGAAGCGTGTTGAAGAAGGCCTGCATGATGAAGATCGTGACCGGCACGTTGAATGCGGCGGTCGGCAGGACGACACCCATATGCGTGTCCAGCAGTCCGGCGCCACGAAGCATCACCACCAAGGGCACGAGCGCCACATAGGCGGGTATCGCCATGGCCGCCGTCAGGCCGAGTTCAACCGCAGGCATCCAGCGCGGACGATAAACCGCTAGCGCATAACCCGCCAAGGTCGCGACGACCACCGTGATAATCGTCGCTCCTGCCATGATCAGTAGCGAATTGACCGCGTAACCGCCAAGCGCGCCGCCGCTCCAGGCACCGACATAGGCGTCAAGCGAGAAGCTCCGCGGGAAAGACCAGACCGAACGCATGAACTCCTTGTTGGTCTTGAAGGTGCTGTAGATCATCCAGATGAACGGGAACACCACCAGCAGCACATGCAGCGTCAGGAGAACAAGGACCACCGTGTTGGTCACGGTCCAGCGGCGAACGGCACCCATGGCTCAAGTTCTCCCGCCGACGCCGGCTCTTTTCAGATACCGGAAGACGAGCCAGGCGCCGATCGCCGTCAGCAGCATCTGCGTGAAGCCGATCGTTGCGGCGTAGCCCATCTCGAAGCTGCCGAAGCCCATCTTGTAGAGGTAGGTGGAAACCACCTCGCTTGCATGGTTCGGGCCGCCATTGGTCAGGACAAAGACGAGCGAGAAGGTCTTGAGCGAGCCAATGATCCCAAGGAGAGAATTGGCACGCACCGCGTCTCCGACCATCGGGATGGTGATCGAGAAGAACTTGGTGAAATGGCCGGCCCCGTCGATCTCGGCAGCCTCATAGACGCTTTCGGGCACACTCCGCACCGCGGCCACGAAAAGCAGAACGTAGAGGCCGAGATAGGTGAAGCTCATCACCACCACCACGGCCGAGAAGGCCGTGCCGGATTCGCCGAGCCAACCGCGCTTCAGGCCGTCCAGCCCAAGCGCGCCGAATGCCGCGTTCACCAGGCCGAAATAGGGATTGTACATGAAGCGCCACAGCAGCCCGATGCAGATCTCGCTGACCATCACCGGTACAAGATAGAAGAACAGGAATATCCGGCTGAAGGCGGGCACGATGCGCACTAGGCAGTAGGCGATGCAAAGCGCCAGAAACACCTGGAAAACCATCGCCGAAAGCGCGACGAGAAGGTTTCGACCAAGCGCCCGCCAGAAGATCGGGTCGCCGGCCAGGCGGACGAAATTGCCTGCCCCTTGGAAGACCGGTGCAGACGCTCCGTCCCAACGGAAAAGCGAGAGCCAACCGGCATAGACGACGGGATAGGCGACGAAGGCTGCAATGAGCAGGAATGCAGGCGACAGGAACAGGAGTGCCGCCCTGTTGTGGCTGCTGGCAATGCCTTTGCTGGTACTCATCGTTCTCGGGCTCCATGGAGGGCTTGCGCGGCGAGCGGCTCGCCGCGCAAGCGGGTCATGTCGCTGGCGGCGATCTACTTGTCGGCCCGCAGCGCATCCTCGAGACGCTTGGCTGCATCGGCCGGCGGCACCGAGCCGTCAAGCACGCCCTGGAGCGATGTGTAGTAGATGTTGGTCGCAGCCGGCGGCATCGCCGTGTCATAGAAGGGATCGAGGCGGCCAGCAGCAGCCATCAGCTTGCTGCTGATATCGAACAGGACAGGGCCTGCGGCCGCCTCGGTCGTCGCATCCTTCACCGTGACCATTGTCTTTCGAAGCTCGACATACTTGGTCATCACCTCGCGCGACGTCAGGAACTTGAGCAAGGTCACGGCATCGGCCTTGTTCTCGGCCTTCTGCGAGATGCCGAATGTGGCGGCGACGCCGGCCAGGACGTCAGACTGGTCACCAGCCCCGTCCTTGACTGTCGGGAAGGCGAAGTAGCCGAGCTCGAAGCCTTCAGGCGCATCCGCGGAGGCGCCGATCTGCCACGTGCCGTTCAGCATCATCGCCGCCTGGCCGTTGAGGAAGAGCATGTTGGCTTCCTGGTCTCCCATGCCGTTGAAGCCGATCGGGAAATAGCCCTTGCTCGAAAGCGCGGCGACATGTTCCAACGCCTTGGTCGCCTCATCGCCGAGCGCGGCTTTGGCATCCTTGTTGACGAAGGAGGAAACCACACCGGATCCCTTGAGGCGCATTTCGAGATACTGGAACCAGAACGTCGCGGGCCAGGCGTCCTTGTTGCCAAGCGCAAACGGGACAATGCCCTCGCCCTTGATCGTCTCGGCCAATGCCAGAAGCTCATCGTAGCTCGACGGCACCGTCCAGCCGTTTTCCGCAAAGAGCGCCTTGTCGTACCAGAAGACGACGGAGTCGACATCAACGGGAACGGCGTAGGCATGACCATCCTTGCTTGTCTGCGCCAGCGCGCTTTCAAGGAAGCTGTCGCCCCAGCCGTCCTTGGCGAGGTCCGCGTCGAGCGCATACATCTGTCCGCCATTGACGAAGGCGTTCAGGAAGCCGCCGGGCAGCGTGTAGAACACGTCAGGCGGATTGCCCGACGCCATGGCCGTGTTGAGCTTGGTCTTATAGGCCGACTGCTCGGCCGCAACCACATCCAGCTTGATGTCGGGATGGGCCTTGGCAAATTCGTCCAGTGCGAAGTTGATGAAATCGACCTTGTCCTGCTGACCCGCATAGGCGTGCCAGAACGAGAGTTCACCGGCCGCGGCCGGAAAGGCGGTCAGCACCACGGCCGCACCAGCAATCAACAAACGCTTCAGTCCCATGACATCCTCCCAGAAGTCGAGCAGCGCAACTCATCGCGTCGATGCAGTGATGCCACATCATATCAGTCATGTCTATAGTGACACCACAACATGACTATGCTAGCCTCCTCGCCAAGACGCACCGCGAACCCGAAAAGGGCCCCGTCAATGATCAATGATTTGCGAGGCAACAGCAGCATTCCAGCCAGCAGCCGGCTTCGAAGCGTGCTGCCGAAATTGTCTGATTCCGAACGGCGCGTGGCGCTTTGGATGCTCGACAACAGCGACAGCGCCATCCGCCAGTCGATGTCGGCAATCGCCCAGGCGACGGATGTCAGCGATACGACCGTGCTGCGCATGTGCCGCACCGCCGGCTTCGAGGGGTTCACCGATCTCAAGCTGGCTCTGGCTCAGGAACCGCGCACCGTTCAAGCCGAAATATCGACCGAGCCGCAGACAAGCGACCTGCAGGCTGCCACCCGATTGTTTCGGGCCATCGGCCAGGCCCTGACCGATACGCTCGGCGTTCTCAATGAAAAGACCCTGGCCGAAGCAATCGATCTGATGGCCGGTGCCAGGCACATATTGGTCGGAGGCGTCGGCGGATCCGGCATCGTCGCGCAGGCATTTTATCAACGCTGCATCCGGCTGGGTCTGCGCTGCGATGCACCGGTCGATTCCCAGCTGCAGATCATGCATGCGGCGCTGACCGGGCCGGGCGATCTCGTCGTCGCCATCTCCTATTCGGGCATTACCAGCGATCCGGTTCTCGTGCTGCAGGAAGCCAAGTCGCGTGGCGCCTCGACGCTCTGTATCACCGGCAACAGCAGCTCACCGCTCGCCCGCCTCGCCGACGTCGTTTTGGTCAGCGTCTCGCATGAGCAGGGCAGCGAGCCGATGGCCGCGCAGATCGCGCAGATGACATTGGTCGACGCGCTCTATTCCGTCTTCGCCGCACGCAATACCGAGCGGGTTCAACTCACCGAGGAGCGCATGGTCAAGGCGATCCTCCCGAAGTCAATCTAGCCAAAAGACGAGCAAGGCATTGAAAACACAAATCTACACCATGCAGACAGTCGCGGAAGCCCTTGCTGCGGCCGAAGTCGGCGTCGATTATCTCGGCGTCACACCTTCGAACCGGGGGCTGCCCGGAGAGATCAGCTTCGCCACGGCGCGCGAGATCACCGATGCCCTCAAGGGCAAGGCGCAACGGGTGGCGCTGTCGGTGGAGAGTGATCTCGAGGCGATCGTCGAGATGGTGGACGCAGTGCAGCCCGACGTGCTGCACCTGTGTGGCGACATCGAACTCGTGACCGCCGAGCATGTCAAAACGTTGCGCACCAAGCTGCTTGCAAAGTATCCCGACCTGCAGATCCTCCAGGCCATTCCGATGACGGGCCCGGAGGCACTCGATCACGCCGCAAGGTTCGAGCCGTTCGCGGACATCTTCATCCTGGATTCCGTCGCCGCCCACATTGGCGGCATTGGTGCGGCCGGCGTCACCCATGACTGGTCGCTCAGCCGCGACATCGTTAAACGCAGCAAACGACCGGTGATCCTGGCGGGCGGCCTCAAGCCGGAGAACGTCGCCGCTGCGATCGAAGCGGTTCGCCCTTGGGCGGTCGACTCGCTCACGCACACGAACCGCCCGCTTCCGGAAGGCGGCTTTCGCAAGGACATCGACAAGATCGCGGCCTTCGTGGCTGCGGCCAAGCACGCCTGAAATTGAAGCCAGGCGCATTCCGGCGCGCAGCACCGCTGCGCGCCCTCGGGCCGCTTGGCTTGCGAATTCAGCCGCACCGCACCCGACGGTGGTGTCCAGAGAGCGACGGATTGCCAAGGAGGTGGCCGTTCATCCGCGCGACATGGCCCTGTCCAGCACCACCGACAGCAGCACATCCGCCCCGGCCGCAACGGCCTGGGGAGAGGCGTATTCCTGCGGATTGTGACTTATACCATCACGGCAGGGAACAAAGATCATCACCGTCGGCATCCGTCGTGCCAGATGAAAGGCGTCGTGGCCCGCCCCGGACACCATATCGTGCGCGGCAAAGCCGAGACGTTCGGCGCAGGACCTGACCAGGTTTGCAAGGTTCGCGTCGAACCGGACAACGGGCGAGTGCCAGCGAGGCGCAACGTCCAGCCTTATTGCGGGGTAGTTGCGCGACAGGTCGCTGCAGCCACGCATCAGTGCATGATGCATTGCTTCCAACTCGATTTCGTCGGGATGCCGCAGGTCGACCGTCATCTCTATACGGCCAGGCACGACATTGATGGATCCGGGAACAGCTCGCACTTGGCCAATGGTGCACCGCGCCTGCGGATCGCGGCCGCCGATATCATGGACAAGGTCGATCAGTCGCGCGAGCATCGGCACGGGATCTTTCCGCAGCGCCATCGGAACCGGTCCGGCATGGGTTTCCTCACCATGCAGCGAGATTTCATACCAGCGGATCCCCTGCCCGCCCGTCACGACGCCGATAGTCTTACCGCTGTTTTCAAGGATAGGCCCTTGTTCGATATGCAGCTCGACATAGCAATCGGCCAAGCCGATATCCGGCACCGGCTCCCGCTCATAGCCGTGGCGAACGAGTTCGTCGGCGACACGGACTCCGCCTGCATCGCACGCGGCAAGAGCCTGTTCGAAAGGCAGGATGCCACAGGCCACGCCCGACCCCATCATCGCTGGCTGAAAACGGCTGCCTTCTTCATTGGTCCAGACGCAAAGGTCCACAGGCCGCTCGGTCTCAAGGTCGAGGTCCGCAAGCGTCTCGAGAACTTCAAGCCCCGCCAGGACGCCGAGAACGCCGTCGAAACGCCCACCCGTCGGCTGGGTGTCGAGATGACTGCCGACAAGGACGGGTAAAGCGTCGGCATCGCGTCCCTGCCGACGGAAGAACAGATTGCCGATCGCGTCGCGCCGCAAGGCGAAACCCCGCGCCGCGCACCAGGAGATAAGCAGGGCGCGACCCGCCTCATCGTCATCGGACAAGGTCAGTCGGCAACTGCCGTCCCCGGGAATCGGACCAATCTGCGCCATCGCCAGAAGCCTTGCCCATAGCCGTTCGCCGTCGATGCGGTGCTGCATCCGCCTTCCTCCCTGCCTCGCTCGCTCCCAGATCGCCCTTATGCGCGAGCACTGCCAGTCCCCCGCATGGGGGACTCGATGGCCCGATCGAACGGCACGTAGGATGGCTGATCGAACGGAGCACCGAGGGGACAGCCCATGGATATGAAGGCGCATGTAAATTGGCACGCAATCGCACGCGCCGTCAGGCCGGAAACGCGACTGCTGATCGACGGCAAATTCCGCCATGCGGCGAGCGGGGCAACGCTCGCCTCCGTCAACCCGGCAACCGGCGAGCACATCGCCGATATCGCCTGTGGGGGCGCGGACGATGTGGACCTGGCGGCGAACGTTGCCGCCAAGCGTTTCAGGGACGGCGTCTGGTCCAAAATGCCCCTGCGCCAGCGCGTCGATATCCTCACAAGATTTGCCGAGCTGATCGGCGAACATCGCGAGACGCTCGCCGTGCTGGACACGCTCGAGATGGGAAAGCCCGTCTCAGAAATGTGCACCATCGACATCCCTGCCAGCATCCTGACCATGAGGTTCATGGCCGAGGGGCTCGACAAGATCGGCGGCACTTGTCCGGTGACCAACGGCAACGCGCTGCACTACATCCTGCGCCAGCCACTCGGCGTCGTCGGCTGCATCACCCCATGGAATTATCCCTTGATGATGGCCGTGTGGAAGGTCGCCCCGGCGCTGGCGGCGGGAAACAGCGTGGTGCTCAAGCCCGCCGAAGACGCCTGCCTGAGCGCGTTGATGCTCGGACACCTGTTTCTGGAGGCGGGTGGCCCTGACGGCGTCTTCAATGTGGTCCCTGGCCTGGGCTCGGTCGCCGGCAAGGCACTTGCCCTGTCCCACGACGTCGCCAAGATCGCATTTACCGGGTCGACCGCTGTCGGAAGGCAGATGTACCGCTATGCCGCCGACTCCAACCTCAAGGCGGTCTCGGCCGAACTTGGCGGAAAATCGCCGCAGATCATCCTTGGGGATGTCGAAAACCTGGCGAAAGTCGCCGCGACGGTCGCCGATGGCCTGTTCGGCAACCAGGGCGAAGTTTGTTCGGCGGGCACGCGGATACTGGTCGCGCGCCCGTTGGAAGAGGAGTTCACGGAATTACTGCGCCAGGAAGCGCTTGCCCGCTACCGCCCGGGAGATCCGCTGGATCCCGCGACGACGATGGGCCCGCTGGTCAGCAAGACGCATCAACAGCGCGTCATCGGACATATCGCGACGGCCCTGGATGAAGGAGCGCGCTGCATCCTGGGCGGTCTGTCCGATCAGTCTTCCGAGATATCGGCCTTCGTGGAGCCGACACTCTTTGCCGGGGTCGACAACGGAATGTCGATCGCCCGCAACGAGGTCTTCGGCCCCGTCGGCGCCGTCATTGCCCATGATGGGCCGGAACACGCTGTCGCGCTCGCCAACGACAATCCCTACGGACTTGCGGCAGGGATCTGGACGACAAATCTAGGCGCGGCGCATCGGGCCGCGCGCGATCTGGAATGCGGCATGGTCTGGATCAACGGCTACATGAACGGTGACATGAGCCAGCCATGGAGCGGATGGAAGCTTTCCGGCCACGGACGCGACAAATGCCTCGACGCACTGGTGGATTCGACCCATAGCAAATCCGTATGGGTGACGCTCGAGTGACCCTGGCCTATGTGTGCCAAGAATTTGATCAAGACTGACGCGAGCAGGAGACCACGATGAAGACGTCAATCGGCACAGCGGCAGGCGCCGCGGCAGTCGCGTTCCTGACAACGTATGCGGTGGCGCCGGTCCTTGCGGCCGACGGGAACACCGTCATTCGCAACGCCGCAATCCACACGATGGCGACGGACGAGGTCGAGGCGGATGCCCTGGCGATCGATGCCAAGGGCGTCATCGTCGCCGTCGGCAAGGAAGCCGACGTGATGTCGAAGGCAGGCCCGAATGCGCGTATGATCGATCTCGACGGCAAGGCGGTTCTGCCTGGCTTCCAGGACACCCACGTCCACCTCATCGAGGCTGGCGTGAACGAGATCCTCTGCGAATTCGAACCGTTCGCCACATTGAAGCAGACCCGAGAGGCGATCGAGGCATGCGAAGCCGAGACGGAAAGCGAGTGGGTCTTCGGTTCCGGCGTGGGCATGCCGCATCTGCTTGACCAGACGGATAACCCGGTCGCCGTGCTGGACGAGCTCGTGCCCGATCGACCGGCGCTCATCCTCGATGACATCGGGCACGCGGCCTGGGCAAACAGCAAGGCCCTCGAGGCGGTGGGCTATGACACGATTGAAGGAAACCCGCCCGGCGGCATTATCCTGCGCAATCCAGACGGCCGGCCCAACGGCATCGTGCTGGAGAATGCCCAGCAGAAACTGCGCAATCTGGCTTTTCCCGATACGCCCGAGAACGAAGAGTTTGCCTATGAAAGCATGCTGCCGACGCTGAAGACCTTTGCCGAGAATGGCATCACCACGGTCAGCGATGCCGGCGGGTTCTGGCCCCAAGGTCATGTCAAGGCATGGGAGACAGCCGAGCGAAACGGGACCCTGACGGTACGAGCTTCCAACGCGCTCTATGTCTACCCGGACATGCCTTTCGACGAACAGGTCCAGAAACTCGCAAAGCTCTACAGCAACGATCCGGACCGGCTGTCGAAGTTCAACCAGGCGAAACTCTATGTCGACGGCATTCTCGAGCAGCGCACCGGTGCCGTGCTGCAGCCCTACCGGAAGGGACCGGGCATCGATCATGGCTTCGAATCCGGCTTCCTCTATTTCGAACCGCCGGTGCTGAATGACTATGCACGCGCGCTTTCGCAGATCGGCTTCAAACTGCATTTTCATGTGACGGGCGACCGCAGCGCGCGACTGGCCCTCGATGCGATCGATCAGGCGGACACGAAGCCGGGTCCGCATCGGCTCACCCACCTCTATCTTCTCGACCCGGCGGACTACGGCCGCTTTCGCGACACCGGGGCCGTTGTCGATTTCCAATTGGCGCCGAGCTCGCTCGATCCCGATTACATCGCCTTCATCCGCCAGTTCATCGGCAAGCGCGCCGATCGCATGATGCCGGCGGCGAGCCTGGAAAAGAGTGGGGCCACCGTCGTGATGAGCAGCGACTTCGATGCCGATGAGCTTTCGCCGCTCGTCAAGATCCAGGCGGCGCTCGAGCGCCCGAAGGAAGGCGCGCCGGACGTGCGCACCGCCGTTAAGTGGATGACCGTCAATCCCGCCCGGCTCCTCAATCAGGAGGACCGCACCGGAACGCTCGAGGTCGGGAAATATGCCGATCTCGTGGTTCTCGACCGAGACATCTTCGACATTCCCGTGGGCGAAATCGGTGAGACGTATGTGAAGGCGACCCTTCTGCAGGGCAAACCCGTCTTTGATGCGGACAGTCTGTTCGCTGCAGAATGACGGGCTGCGAAGGATTGTTGTGAATCCCATGCCTTGGCGCGCCGTAGACCGGCGTTTCGGCGTGGCGGGAAGATCACTGGCCGAACAGCAGCGAAAACAGCTCGCCCTGCGACGATATCTTGAGTTTGGAGTAAATGCGCTTTCGGTGAACCTTGACGGTTTCCGGACTGTTGCCGAGATGGCGGGCGATGCTTTTGGTCGAATGCCCCTTGAGCATCAGTCTGATGACCTCGGCCTCCCGATTACTGACCGGCATGCTTGCGAGCCGGTCGAATACGGGCTCTTGAATGTCGGGCGGGCCGACCTGACAGACTTCGGGCCAATGCTTGCGGCAAAGGGCTGATATCACCGGCAACAGCGCGTCAAGCGATGCCTTGCCGGAAGGATCGGCGTGATGATCCTCCCGCCGCAATCCGAGAGAGAGCGCTATGCTTGTGTTCGCGCCCGCCCCGACGAGGATGGCGATCTCGTCCCGTAATCCGGTTTCGGCATAGAAGATCCGGTAATATTCGCTCTCCCTGAAATCATCGGGCGCGCATTCGTCGAGACTGACGACGCGGTCACGCGGCTCGCTGGCGAACAGGCCGTAGAAGGGGTCGAGCAGATAGGCAAAGCCGAGATAGGGAGCGACTGTGCGGCGCGTGGCATCCGGATCGAGATCGCTGTGAAGCTGAACCGGTGGCCGGTCGGTCGAAAAGACGGAGATGAACAGGCTGTCGAAGCCGCATGCGCCTAGGCAAAGCTGGCGCAGGGCGTCGGGAAAATCCGGGCCGCCAAGCGCTGCGACAGCCTGCGAGAGGGGTTGCACATGCTCGAAAGGAATTCCCGTCATCCGCATCCCCACTCCCGAAAGCCTTATCACAAGCCTACCTTGTCGAACGCGTCAGCTTTGTCAAAGCGGCTCCTGCTGCGTGATGCAATGAATGCCGCCGCCTCCGATCGCAATTGAATCAATCCGCACCTCGCGGATCCGCCGGTCGGGAAACAGCGACTGGAACATCCGCCTGACTGTCGTGTCCGAAGCGATGCCATAGGCAGGCATGATCACCCCGCCGTTGACGAGGTAGGAATTGACATAGGAGCGGCAGAATTTCGGATGGGTCGAAGGGGCATCGACCGCCTCGGGGATGGTGACGATCCGGATTGGCCGACCCTTGGCGTCGGTCTGTCCCTGCGTCGCTTCATAATTGAGGCGAATATAGTCGTTCCACGGCGTGTCTTCTTCACCGGGGCTCTCCATCAGCACGACGCCGGGCGCAACGAAGACAGCGATACCATCGGTATGGCCATCGGTCTCGTCCTCGAGCGGGTTGCCCGGAAGCCAGATGACCTTTTCGCCGCCGAGCATCTCCAGTAACTCGCGCTCGATCTGCTCGCGCGTCCAATCCGGATTGCGGTTGCGATTGGGAAAGCAGGTTTCGGTGGTGATGATGGTGCCCTCTCCGTCGACGCTTACGCCACCGCCTTCGGCAACCAGAGCGGAGACAAAGCCGGTTACGCCGGCCGCATCCACGACGGCTCCGGAGAAGCGGGCATCCGCGTCATGCGGATGATACTTGCCGCCCCATGCGTTGAAGCGGAACCGTGTCGCTGCCCTGCGGCCGTCGACGGATTTGAGGAAGCACGGGCCAGCATCGCGGGCCCAGCTGTCGTCGATCTCAGTTTCGACGATATCGATCGACGGATCGAGCAGCGCTCGGGCACCGGCGACGTCTGCCGGCTGCACGGCCATCGTGACCGGCTCGAACTCGCGAATGGCATGAGCGACGGCAGCATAGTCGCGCCGGGTCGCTTCAATATCATCCCAGACCGCGCGGCGACCGGGCCACATCATCCAGGTCCGCTTGTGCGGTTCCCATTCCGCCGGCATGCGGAAACCGGCTTGTCGTGGCGTCTGATTCAGCATTTTCATTCTTTCTGCCTAAGGTACTTGCTGTCGATTGCAAAACGGCTTCGGGCCGTTGGTCCTGTCGAATGCGGCTGGCGATATCACTCAACCGCGGCTTGTCTGCCCGTCCAACGTCAGGATCGGCCCGTAGAGATCCGGGCGGCGATCGCGATAGACCCCCCATGAGCGGCGGTAGCGTCTCACATCGTCGAGATCGAATGTCGCAAGCAAAAACGTTTCGTCGACGCGGTTGGCTTCGGCCACGATCAGGCCGGTATGGTCGGCAATGAAGGAGCTGCCATAGAACGTGCTGGTGGTTCTGCCGTCCACTTCTGTCCCCACGCGGTTCGATGCGATGAGCGGCACCATGTTCGCCGCCGCATGGCCCTGCATGGTGCGCTGCCAATGGCCCGAGCTGTCGAGGTCGGGGCTGTTCGGTTCGCTGCCGATCGCGGTCGGAAAGAACAGCAGTTCGGCACCGTCGAGCGCCAGCAGACGAGCCGTCTCGGGAAACCATTGGTCCCAGCAGATGCCGCAGCCGATGCGGGCATAGCGCGTATCTATCGCCCGCAGTCCGGTATCACCCGGGCTGAAGTAGAACTTTTCCTCATAGCCGGGCGCCTGCGGAATGTGAGACTTCCGGTAGTTCCAGAGGATCTCGCCGTCGGCATCGATGATGGCCAGTGAATTGTATTGAACCGGGCCGGCCTTCTCGTAGTAGGAGATCGGCAACACGACGGAAAGTTCCTTCGCCACGGCACGGAAGCGGTTGATCGCCCGATCCTTGCCAAGTGGTGCTGAAAGCTCCAGATGCGCAAGGTTCTGCTCCAGGCAGAAATAGGGCGTCTGGAACAGCTCCTGCAAAAGTATGATGTGCGCGCCATCCTCATGCGCGAGCCGGATCAGCTCCTCTGCCTTTTGAATGTTTTCATCGACATCCCAGCTGCAGGCCATCTGGGTTGCTGCGACCGTCACTTGGCTCATTCGATTGTCCTTCGCCGTTTCTGCCGTTTCAACGCGCAGCCATGAAGTCCGCAACGGAACCGGAGATTGCTTCGAGGATCTCGTCGCACTGGCTTTCGGTGATGATCAGGGGCGGCGAAAGGATGATGCGATTGCCGACAGGCCGCACGATAACCCCGCGCTCGCCGCAGCCCTTGAAGATCTTTTCCGTCGCCTTTTCATGGGCGGGAAGAGGCTGGCGCGTAACCTTGTCCGCGACGAAATCGATGCCGAGCATGAGCCCGCCGCCGCGCACGTCACCGACGATATCGTGCTTCAACAGGAGACGGGCCTTCTGCTGCAGGTAGGCACCAACCCGCGCTGCATGGGCAAGCAGCTGCTCGCGTTCCATGATCGCGATGTTGGTGAGCGCCGCCGCGCAGGCGACGGGATGTCCGGAATAGGTAAGGCCCATGGAAAAGACGCCACCCTCGCATTGCGGGCGGCTGATAACGGCATGGATCTCATCGGAAATCAGCGTGGCTCCGAGCGGGATGTAGCCCGAGGTGATGCCCTTGGCGGAAACAAGAATGTCCGGCTGGGTCTCGTAGATCCGATCAGAGGCGAACCATTCGCCAAGGCGGCCAAAAGCCGTGACCACCTCATCAGCGATGTAGAGGATGTCATGACGGCGGCAGACCGCCTGCATCGCACGATGATACCCCTTCGGCGCGACCAGAACGCCACCTGCGCCCATGATCGGCTCGGCGATGAAGGCTGCGACATTTTGCGGGCCGAGCTGCTCGATCCGCATCTCGAATTCCGCCACCAGAAAGTCGCGATACGCGTCTTCGGTCATGTCCGTGGGCTTGGCATAGCAGTCCGCGGCGGAAACGTGATGGATGAAATCCTCGCCGACCTGGGAGAAACCATATTTGGTGCCGTGGATGCCGGTGAGGCCAGCCGCCACATAGGTCGCACCGTGATAGGCGTTGTTTCGCGAGATGATCTTGCGCTTGCCCGGCTGCCCTCGCATGGCGAAGTAGTAGTGAACGATGCGGATGGCCGCATCGTTGGCCGTCGAGCCGCCGCAAGTGTAATAGACATGGTTGAGACTGCCAGGCGAAAGGTCCGCCAGCCGGGCAGCCAGTTCCGCTGCCGGAACATTCGTCGAGGCTCCGAAGGGATTGTAATATTCCATATCCAGTACCTGCCGGGCGATGGCGTCGGCCATCTCCCGGCGGCCATGGCCTATGTTGACGCACCACAATCCCGCGATGCCATCGAGGAAGCGTTGCCCGGTGCTGTCGGTGACGAACATGCCTTCGGCTTTTTCGATCACCTGGCTGCCGGTCGCGGCAAAGGTCGTGAAATCGGCATAGGGATGAAGGACGTGGTCGCGGTCCATTTCCCATGCGGAACGGCTGTTGAGGCGCGTGCGTTCGCTGGCACCGAGGTTGTGCTGGATCGTCATCTTCTTTCTCCGGAAGGTTTGACACGGTCGAGCCGTGTCAGGACTGTTTGTCGCGATGGGCTCAGCGCAAGAGCTTGGTCCAGACGCGGTCGTAGAGCTTGGTCACCGCGGGCGAACAGGCCGGAAGAAATTCCGGTGTCGGCGCATCGGCAGGTGGATTGAGTTCGGGTGCAGCCGCAAGCGCCTTGTCGACAAAGGCCTCGGCCCCCTTGATGCCGTTGGAATAGCGGGCGTAGTTGGTGATCATCGCCGCATTTTCGGGGGCCATGACGAAGTTTACCCAGAGCTTGGCGTTTTCGAGGTTCGGCGCACCCTTCGGCACGGCAACATTGTCCATCCAGCCGGTATAGCCTTCCTTCGGATAGATATATTCCAGCGTCGGCTTCTCGTCGCGAGCCCGCATTGCATAGCCGTTCCAGCTCATCGAGACGACGGCCTCGCCCGAAGCAAGCAACTCCTTGGTCTCGGAATTGTAGCTCTTTACGAACGCCTTCTGCGTCGTCAACAGGTCGAGCACCGCCTTCAAATCCCCCGGGTTCTCGTTGCAGCGCGGCTTGCCGAGATAGCGCAGTGCCATGTTGATCACGTCGTTGACGTCGCGCAGCATGTTGATCTTGCCCTTGGTCGCGTCATCGGGCTCAAAGAGCGTCTTCAGCGAGTGATCTGCGCCGTCGACGAGCGCGCTGTCGATGACGAAGCCGGTGGAGCCCCAGGCCCAGGGCGCCGAGTAGACGCGGCCCGGATCCCAGAACACGTCCCGCCACGTCTCGTCGACATGCCTGAAGTTCTCCATCTGCGAAGCATTGATCGGTTCCAGCAGACCCTCGCGCACCAGGATCGTCATCGTGTCGTGCCCGGGCACGATGACGTCATAGCCACCGGCGCCTGATTTCAGCTTCGCCAGCATGGTCTCCATCGAATCATAGGTGTCGATGTGAACCTTGACGTCGTGGGCCTTCTCGAACTTGGCCACCATCTCCGGCGGCGTGTATTCGCCCCAGGTGTAGATAAAGAGGTCGCCGGCGGCGAAAGCGGGGTGGCCGGCCACGCAGGCCAGCAATGCGGTGGGCAGAATGAGCTTCATCATGCGAGAGTTCCCCTTTTTTGATTGTTGTCAGGCGGTTGTCAGTGTTTGTGGCCGACCCGGCCGATAAGGGCAGAGACAAGGACGAGCACGGTGGAAGCACCGAGCATCAGCGTCGAGATGGCATTGACTTCGGGCGTCATACCGAGCCGCAGCATGCCGTAGATGTGGAGCGGCAAGGTGGTTGCGCCCGGTCCGGCCACCAGCGCGGTGATGATGAAATCGTCGAGCGAGATGATGAAGGCGAGCAGCCATCCGGACAGCAGCCCCGGCACCAGCAGCGGCAGAGTGATGCGGGTGAAAGCCTGCGCCGGCGAGGCGTAAAGATCGGCCGCCGCCGCCGGCAAGCTCGGATCCAACCCCTCCAGCCGCGCCTTGATCGGCAAATAGGCGAATGGGATGCAGAAGACAATGTGCGCCATCAGGATGGTGACGAAGCCGAGGCTGATGCCGATGGCCACGAAGAACACCAGCGAGGCAACGGCTGTGACGATTTCCGGTACCATCAGTGGGAAGGTCAGGACCACATAGGCCGCCTCTCCGCCGGTTGCTCGGCGATTGGCGGTGGCAGTGGCGGCACCAAGGGCCAACAGCGTGGCGACTGTCGCGGCGATGACGGCGATGATCACGGAGTTCAGCGCCGCGGTCTGGATATTCTCGTTGCTGAAGACGGTCGTATACCATCGGAGGGAGAAACCGCTCCACCGGCTGACCGAGCGGCCGTCGTTGAAGGAATAGGCCGCCAGAAAGACGATCGGCGCGTAGAGGAAGGCGAGGCAGCCGACCGCGACCGAGCCGAAGCCGGCAAAGGCGCGGATATCACCGATGCGGGACGTGGCGGTGACCGTTTTCGTGATCGATGAGGAGGTGTTGGACATCGGTTGGTCTCCTTAGCGGCAATCGGACTTCTGGTGCCCGGCCCGACGGGCAAGCCACAGGAGCACAAGGAGCGTGAGCGTCAGCAGGATCATCGACAGCGCCGCGCCGAACGGCCAGTTTCGCGCGCTCTGGAACTGGGTGCCGATCAGGTTGCCAATCATCAGGGTCTTGCCGCCGCCGAGGATGTCGGGGGCGAGATACGAGCCGATCGACGGAATGAAGACGAGAAGGCTTCCGGCGATGAGGCCGGGCCGCATGACCGGCAGCACGATGCGGAAGAAGGCGATGCGGCGGCTGGCATAGAGGTCGTAGGCCGCTTCCAGCAGCCGGAAATCGAAACGCTCGAAGGCCGAGTAGAGCGGCAGCACCATGAAGGGCAGGAAGGAATAGATCAGCCCGAGGCAGACCGCAAAGCCGTTGTAGCTCAAGGGCAAAGGCTCGCTGACGATCCCGAGATTCATCAGGACAGCGTTTATCGGACCATCGCCGCGCAGAACAAAGAGGAGCGCGATGGTGCGGATCAGCAGGTTGACCCAGTAGGGAATGGTGATCAGCACCAGCCAGATATTCTTCTGCCGCTCCGGCCTGGTGGCGATGTAATAGGCCGTCGGCACGCTGATGACGAGGCAGAGCACCGTTGCGATGCCCGCCTGAAAGACGGAGCGCGCCAGGACGATGAGGTAATCGGGCGTAAACGTCAGGCTGTCATCCAGAAAATCCCGTTCGAACAGGATCGAGCTGTAGGCTTCGGTCGTGAATACCCATTCGACGCCGCCATAGGGCGCGGCCTGCAGGAAGGAGTAGACGAACATGATCGCCATCGGCGCGACCATGAAGACCAGGATGACAGCGATGGCGGGACCGAGCAGGCCGAGATCGGCAAGGCGCGGCGAGATGCGGGAGGAAAGGGAAAATTGCCGCGCGCTCATGACAGCAGCACCTTGATCGAGCCAGGCTCGAAACCCACCCCGACTTCGTCGCCGGGCGCGAAATCCAGGAGGCCGCGCAATCCGCCTCGCGGCGCCCGGGCGGTCAGCGACTGGGCTCCGGCAACGAGGTGATACTCGACCGCGTTTCCGAGATAGGTCCGGGCAACGACACGTGCCATGCCGCTGCACGTTTCCTCGCCGGCCTCGCGGATAATCAGCCGTTCGGGACGAATGGACAGTGACACGGCCTGCCCGACCGCAAGTGGCCATTCGACCGGTGTACGGATGTCGGCGAACCCCTCGATGGTCAGGTTCGCCTCGGTGCCGGTCAGTCCCGACACCCGCGCATCGAGAAGGTTGGATTCGCCGATGAAATCGGCAACGAAACGGCTTTCCGGATGCTCATAGATCTCTTCGGGCGTGCCGACCTGCTGCAATCTTCCCTGGTCGATGACCGCGATCCTGTCACTCATCGCAAGCGCTTCTTCCTGATCGTGGGTCACGAAGATGAAGGTGATGCCGGTTTCCCGCTGCAGCGCCTTAAGTTCGAGGCGCATTTTCTGCCGGAGCTTCAAATCCAGCGCCGATAGCGGTTCGTCGAGCAGAAGCAATTTCGGTCGAGGCGCCAACGCCCGGGCAAGCGCAACGCGCTGCCGTTGGCCGCCGGACATCGTGTCGGGTTTGCGATCTGCGTACTCGGTCATGTGCACGAGCTCGAGCATGCGCTCGACCGTGCGCTCCGTTTCGGCGCGCGAGGTACCGAGCATTTCGAGCCCGAAGGCAATGTTGCGCCGAACGGTCATATGCGGAAAGAGCGCATATTGCTGAAACACGGTGTTGACCGGCCGGGCTTCCGGCGGCAGCCGGCTCACATCCTGGCCGAAGATCGTGCAGGTCCCGGCGCTTAAGGTTTCGAAGCCGCCCAGGATGCGCAGAAGCGTTGTCTTGCCGCAGCCAGACGGGCCAAGCAGGGTGAAGAACTCGTTGGCATGGATCGACAGATGGAAATTCTTCAGCGCCTCATAGGCCCGTGAACTGCCGGCGTTGTAGACTTTCGAGAGCCCCTTCACTTCCGCAGCGATCGTGTCTTGTCGCGGATCGTGAAGCCTTGGCTTTTCCGTTAAACCTTGAGCACGCTCGCTCGAGCGCGAAATCGATAGGCTGGCACTGGTTCGCATCTGATGTTCCCCTTGTTCGGGACTGAAACTTCCCGTCTTTTCCAAGGAGTATGGGGACATGGCGGAAGTGCGTTAAGTCACCCTTAGGGGGTATCGCCCGCGGATCCGTGGACCCGCGGGCAACGCCGGACGTGCGTCTATCCCTGCGCTTCGCTTTGCGGCCGCCTGCCGCGCAGGATGACGACCAGGGCCGTCACAACGGTCATCAGCACGGAAATCGCCGCGATCGCCGGATCCAGATCGAGACGCAGATTGTCCGACATCCTCTTCGGCAAAGTCGTGACGTTGACGCCGCTGATAAAGAGGGTGACCGAACTCTCCTCCCAGGACATCACGAGGCTGATGAACCAGGCCGTGAAGAGGCCGAAGCGTATATTGGGCAGCGCTGGTGCCGATGCTGGCGAGCCACGTGTCGGCGTCCAGGAGTGCGCGGTAGTGGCGCAGCGAATAGTCGCCTTCAGGCAGCGAAAGAAACCGGTTCGCGGTAAAGGAGAACGGGACGACCGCCGCCGACGTCCGACGGCTGTATTTCGAGGACTTCAACCAAAACCTCGCCGCCGCGCGCGTCGGCTTGGGTATCACGATGGGCGACAACATCACGGCTGCGGAGGAACTGGCCCAGGGTGCGCTGGTCCGCCCGCTGAAGGGCTCACTCAAGGCTTCGCCAAAAGGCTACTATGTGCTGACACAGAAGGGCCGCGAGAACTCCCCGCTGTCAAAAGTGTTCATCGAATGGATCTTCAACGAAGCCAAGAACGCAGCTGACTGACCCCAGTCCCGGCTGCTTTGGCCCTTTCACGCCCGCCCCGAAAATGGCCATGGCGATGACGGTATCGAAACATTTCCTGCATAAACCGAGAAATTCTTGCCCACCTGCCGAAGCAGCACCTGAAACGTGCGGAACTGGCAGCGGCGTAGCCTTCGACAACCGTTTCGGCATCGAGCGAAGCTGTGTTCCTAAGCGCGAACATCATTCGGCCGCACCCTCGCGGGCAGCCAGTTCAGCACGCTCGCGGCGCGGCAGGCGACCGTTCAGCACGATGTAGGCCACAAGACCGATCACGAGCCCCCAGAACGCACCGCCAATGCCGAGCAAGTTGATATTCGCGGCCGATGCGAGGAAGGTAATCAGCGCGGCCTCGCGGGACTTCGGATCAGCCATCGCACCAGCGAGACTGCCGCCGATTGTGCCCAGCAGCGCAAGTCCGGCCAGCGTCGTGATGAACGTCGCCGGCAATGCCATGAAGACCGCCGCAAGTGTCACACCGAATACGCCGACAAGCACATAGACGACACCCGCTGCGATCCCCGCCAGCCAACGCTTGGCCGGGTCTTCGTGGGCTTCCTTGCCTGTAGCGATCGCGGCGGTGATAGCCGCGACGTTGAAGGCGTGTGAGCCGAACGGCGCCATGACAAGTGAGCCAAGTCCCGTCATCGTCACGATCGGATTGGCGCTGGTCCTGAAGCCGTCATTGCGCAGAACCAGCATCCCCGGCATGTATTGCCCCGTCAGGGTGACCAGAAACAGCGGTAGCGCAACACTCAGGAGCGCATTCAACGAGAATTCCGGCAGAGTGAACACCGGCGCCGCCAGCTTCAGCTGAAGCCCGGAAAGGTCGACGCGGCTCTGCATAACCAAGAATGCAAGTCCGAGCACCAATATGCCGACCACGGCATAGCGCGCGGTAAAGCGTTTCAGCAGGAGATAGGCGATGATCAGAAGCCCGACCAGCAGCGGATCGACCGTCGCGCCACCAAAGGCCCCGATGCCGAATTGCAGCAATATGCCCGCGAGCAGGCCTGAGGCGATGCCAGGCGGAATCAGCTTGATGACCTTGTCAAAACAGCCCGACAATCCCAGCACCACGAAGGCTGCCGCCGAGAGCAGATAGGCGCCTACCGCTTCAGCGTAGGGGGTAGTGGCAAGGGCGGTGACGAGGAAAGCCGCAGCCGGCGTCGACCAGGCCGTAATGATCGGCTCGCGATACCGCCAGCTCAGGAACAGTCCCGTCAGGCCGACGCCGATTGAAACAGACCACACCCAGGATGCCGTTAGCTCTGGACTTAGGCCGGCAACCTTTGCGGCCTGAAAGACCAGAATGAAGGTTCCGCCGTAATTGACGATGACGGAGATCAATCCGGCGACGATCGGGTGCGTGAAGTCGCTTAAACGTAGGGGCGATGGTGACGAGATAGGCTGCATGATCCTGTTGAATCTCCTGAAGATCTCTGGCCCCGGGGCCGTGATGCGGCTTGACTTTTAACCGATGAATGGCCTGATATTTCCCTCCACTTTTCGAGAGGTAGCCAGACCATTTGTTCAAACATTCCCAATTGGAATCCGTGAAGGCATGGCTTGCCCATCCCGCACATGCTGAGCTGCCGCTGCATGCGCGGATCCAGCGGGCGGTACGGCAATTGATCGTCGACGGTGCGCTTGGCCCCGGCAAGCCACTGCCAGCCTCACGCGCCCTCGCCAAGTCGCTTGGCGTATCCCGCGATACGATCGAGGCCGCCTATTCCCAGCTCCATGCAGAGGGCTTTATCGACCGGCGGGTGGGCAGCGGCAGTTTCGTGGCGGAGATGACCGCGTTCTCCCCTGGCCATAAGCCCTCGCAACGGCGCGCGCTTCTGCGCCATCAGCCAGCGAACCTCAGCAAACGCGGAACTACAATGTTCCGCAGCGGCGGAGTATACGAGCAGCTTGCCCCCAGACCGTTTGCGCCGGGCGTGCCTGAGACGCGCAGCTTTCCGCTTCCACTCTGGCAACGCCTGGAGCGGCAAGTGCTGAAGGAAACAGGCACGCGAGCGCTGCTTCATGGCGATCCGCAAGGCACGGAGCCGCTTCGGCGCGCGATCGCCGACTATGTCAACCTTGAGCGCGGTGCTCGCGCCAGCGCCGACCGGGTGCTGGTCCTCACGAGCTCGCAACAGGCGATGACGCTCTGCGCCAATATGCTGCTTGATCCGGGAGATCGCATCTTGATCGAGGATCCAGCTTACTACGGCGCGCGGAAGGCGTTCGACGCTGCCGGGCTGGAATGCATACCAATTCCCGTCGACGATCATGGGATCGCGGTCGAACAGATCCTGGACGAGCCGCGCAAGGCCAAGGCCGTCTTCGTCACGCCTTCCCATCAGTTTCCAACCGGCGCAACACTTGTGCTCGAGCGACGACTTTCCCTCATCGAATGGGCCGCCAGACATCAGGCCTGGATCATCGAGGACGACTACGACAGCGAATTCCACTACGACGGCAAGCCAACGGCCTGCGTGCAAGGTCTCGATCCACATGACCGGACCATTTACATCGGCACCTTCACCAAATCTCTTTTTCCCGGGTTACGGATCGGGTACGTCGTCCTGCCTCCGCAGCTGGTCAAACCGATGACCGTCGCACGCACGCTGCTTGACGGCCACACCGCCTCGGCGGCGCAATTGACGCTTGCCCGTTTCATGGAAGGAGGACATTTCGGTGCGCATGTTCGCACCATGCGCGGCATTTACGCTGACCGGCTCAAAATCCTCACCAGCCTTATTGCGAAACACCTTTCGGCCTTCGTCGAACCGCGCATCCCGATCGGCGGGCTCCAGATGCCGTGCGTGCTGACCTGCGACTTGCCCGAGCGTGCAGCCATCGATGCCGCCCGGCGCGTCGGCATCGAACTTCTGGGGTTATCGGCGCTTCATGCATCCGGTGACGGCACGGCTGGGTTTCTGATGGGTTTTGCCGCCTACACGCCGGACGAACTTGAACTGGCAGTCAGAAAGCTCGCAGACGCACTGAAGACCCTGAAAAGCCCATAGCCAACCCTATTCCATCTGCGACTTTCACGCGCTCGACAGCCTCCGGGTAGCCTACTGCATAATTTATCCTTAAATCGGAATCGATTTAAGGATAAATTATGCAGCAAGTTTAAAGTGTTACAGCGTCCTTAGCGCGTCATGTTTGACGCGCGGCGCTGTAGGAATTAAACCGCCCGGCTGCAGGCGGCCGGCGCGATCTCGACGTCTTCGTTCAAGTGCACACATCCGGCGAGACCAGCAAATACGGTCTCCCGCCAACGAGCTGCTGGCGGTCGTCAAGCGTCGAGCGTCTACCGGCATATCCCCGGCTCAGGCCCGCGCGGCCTGATGACGCTCGCGATCTTCAGCGCAGACAAGGAGCGAATGCGAAACTGTTTCCGGTTGCCGCGCAGTCTGCGGGACCGTGCCGCGCTTATCGATCCGGCGGGCCGCGATCCAATGGCCGAAGCGCCAAAAGGCACCTCGGCTCATCTTTGATCGGGCCTAGCCGACATAGCCGTGCACCTGTCGCGCCCGTTCGGGCGAGATATAACCGTTGCGGATATCGTCGGCGACTGAAGTCGGATCGCGCTCCTTCGGGTCGCCAAGTCCGCCGCCCGTGCCTGTAATGATCCGGATGACGTCGTTCGTATCCACCTTGATGCCGGATCCGAAGGCGTAGCGCTCATTGCTTCCGTCCTTGCGCATGACCAGCGCATAGTTTGGCGTTCCCTCGTTACCGCCGTCGAGCGACCAGGGCAGGATGCGCGAACGGGTGTAGCCAAGCGTCAGGAAGCTGTCGTCGCGGCGAATGCGGTAGTCGATGCGGATACCGTGACCGCCGGACCATTTGCCTTCGCCGCCGGCATCGGTGTTGAGCTCCATGCGATCGACAATGAGACCGTTGCGCGCCTCGGAAATCTCGGCCGGGCAATTGTAGGTCTCACCATGCACGCCCGAGAAAATCGCGCTGTTGCCGTCCCGGCCGGCACTAGCGCCCCATCCGCCAATCTGCGGTTCGATGATCGTGTACTGGCGACCGGTGTCGGGATGGATGCCGCCGATGAACGTGCCGGCGATCGAGGAGAAATGCCCGGCCGGCAGCTTGTGGGGCATATGCGGCGCCAGGCAGCGCCAGACCAGATCGTAGGCCCGGATTCCAATCTCGTAGTAGAAGCCGACGGCAGCCGGCTCCCTTGCATGGAAGCAGGTACCTTCCGTGGTCAGAACCTTGAGCGGGCGGAACGATCCTTCGTTCGCCGGCGAGGTCGGGTCGGTCAGCGCCTTGAAGATGACCTGCATGCTGACCAGCGTATCGTCGCGGCAGGCGTTCGACGGCCCTTCGTCCTGCGCAGGGTTGTCGCGCAGGTCAATCACGAACTCGTCGTCGCTGATTGTCACCTTCACGTTGAAGAACCGGCCGTCGTCCTGCTCCTCCGTGAGCTCGAACGTGCCATGCGGCAGCTTGGCAAGCTCGGCGCGGGTGACTTCCTCCCCAAAGTTCATGAAGCTGTCCATGGCGGCCTCGAAGGTCGAGACGCCGTACTTCTCCGCGAGTTCGGCCAGGCGCCTGGCGCCGATGCGAACCGACGCGATCGCCGCCCAGAGGTCGCCCTCGATAAAATCGGGCATGCGCGAATTGACGGTGATGATGTCGAAGACGGCCGGGATCGGTTCGCCCCGGGCAATCATCTTGATCGCCGGCAGCCGCAAGCCTTCCTGAAAGATTTCCGTCGCATCAGCCGAGAGCGAGCCCGGCGACTTGCCGCCGACGTCGGAATTGTGGGCAATATTGGCGGTCCAGGCGATGATCCTGCCGTCGGCGAAGACGGGCATCGCGACGACGAGGTCGTTGAGATGGGTGACGCCGCCGTAATAGGGATCGTTGGTGATGAACACGTCGCCCGGCTCGATATCACCGGGCTTGTTGAACTTCTCCAGCAGCACCTTGACCGATTTGTCGAGCACGCCGATGAAGCCGGGGATACCGGCGCCGGACGACGCCAGCCGGCCGGTCGCATCAGTGATGCCGGTGCCCATGTCGAGCACCTCGTAGATGATCGAGCTCATTGCCGTCTTGCGCATGGCGGCAAACATCTCGTCGGCCGTTGCCTGCAGCGAATTCTGGATGATCTCCAGAGTGATGGGGTCGTGGGAAACTGAAGTCATACCCCGCTCTCCTCAAGCCTTGAGATTGATATGGATGTTGCCGAAGCCATCGACCTCGACGCGATTGCCGGGATGGATGACGATCGTCGTCCCGGGATCTTCGATCACCGCAGGGCCGGAAAACGTCATGCCGGGCTCGAGCTTTTCGCCGTCGTAGATCGCGGCCTTGTGGACACCCTCGAGCGCGTAGTCCACCTCGCGCTCGCCCTTGGAAGCCACCTCGGCCTTGGCACCGGTCGGCTCTTTATGGCGCATGGTCAGTTTGCCGACCTCGGCTGAGGCAACCAGGTGAATGCCGACAAGCTCAACCGGCGCGTCGAGCCGGTAGGTATATTCGCGCTCGTAGGTCTCGTGGAATGCCGCCTCGATCTCGGCCAGCCTTGCGTCCGAAATCGCCCCCTCGATCAGGACCTCGGTCGTGTGCTCCTGGTTCTGGTAGCGGAACTTGCCGTATCGCAGGAACTTGACCTTCGACGCATCCACTTCCTCTTCGCCGAACTGCTGAAGGGCGACCGCTTCGGTCTCGGCGAACAGGGCCTCGACAGCATTGCCGGCGCCCGCCTTCAATTCCGCCAGCTTGGTGACGAAGAAATCGCGGCGAAGGTCGGACATCATCATGCCCCAGGCGGAGAAGACGGCGGCGCCCGCCGGAATGACCACCTTCTTCACGCCGAGTTCGGCGCCGAGCGCCACCGCATGCATGGCACCGCCGCCGCCGAAGGCGACGAGCGTGAAGTCGCGCGGATCATGCCCGCGGTTGAGGGAAACCAGCTTCAGCGCGTTGACCATATTGTTGTTGGCGATGCGGATGATGCCGCGCGCCACATCGCTAGGGCTCGCACCGAGCTTTGCGCCGACATCGCTCAATGCTTTCTCAGCCGCCGCCATGTCTGCAATGACCGAGCCGCCGCAGAAATAGTCACGGTTGATACGGCCAAGCCAGAGGTTGGCATCAGTCGTCGTCGGGCTCGTGCCGCCGCGCCCATAGGCGGCCGGTCCCGGCATCGCACCGGCCGACTTCGGGCCGACATGCAGCTTGCCGAAATCGTCCACCCAGGCGATCGATCCGCCACCATTGCCGATTTCAACCAGGTCGACCACCGGCACCATGATCGGATAGCCGGCAGAGGTCCGATCGCGCTCGATCCAATAGTCGGTCATGATCCTGACCTTGCCGTCTTCGATCAGCGAGCATTTGGCCGTGGTGCCGCCGATATCGAGGGCGAGCACGTTCCGTTCGCCGATCAGCTTGCCGAGCTCGGCAGCGCCCCAGAAGCCAGAGGCTGGCCCGGACTCGACCATGGTGATCGGGATCTTCGAGACGGAATCCAGGGAATCGACGCCGCAATTCGACTGCATGATGAACAGGTTGCCGTCGAAGCCGCGATCCTTGAGACCGTCGTTCAGGCGGCCGAGATAGCGCTCAGCGGCCGGCTGGACATAGGCCGACATGACCGCCGTGTTCGTGCGCTCGTATTCGCGCCACTCGCGGGTGATCTGGTGGGAGGAGACCGCTGATATGCCGGGCCAAAGGCGTCGCATCTCTGACAGGGCCGCCTGCTCATGCGCCGGGTTGGCGTAGGAGTGCAGGAAGCAGATGGCAACCGCCTCGACACCGTCGGCGCGAAAGTCGTCCAGGATCGCTTTCAGCGGCGCGAGATCGAGCGGCTGCAGTTCCTCACCCTTGTAGTTCATCCGTCCCGCCAGCTCGCGGCGCAGATAACGCGGCACGAAAACCTCCGGCTTCACATAATGAAGGTTGAAGAAGTCCGGTCGGTTGCCGCGGGCGATTTCGAGCGTGTCGCGAAAGCCCTCGGTGGTGATGAGGCCGACTTTCACGCCCTTGCGTTCGGTCAGAGCGTTGATGACGACGGTGGTACCGTGGGCAAGGAAGTCGACCGTCTTCGGGTCGATCGCCGCCTTCTCCAGGACATTGAGCACGCCCTGCTCGAAGTTGGGCGGGGTCGTGTCAGACTTGGCGGTGATGATCCGGGACTGGCCCGTGGCGTGATCGGTCTCGAAGCAGACCAGATCGGTAAAGGTGCCGCCGACGTCGGTGGCAACGCGAATGGTTTTCTCGGCCATTATCTTGCTCCGGCTTTCATCTGTTCATGGAGAAGCATGCAAACGGCGCCGGGCAGTTTCAGCGCCTCGGCCGCCTTGATGCGTTCGTCGGTGTAAAAGCCCGCTTCGTGCAGGCAGTTCAGCGTGCCGATGACTTCGCCATCGACGATGATCGGCACATTGATGACGGATTCGCAGCCAAGCGACTGAATCAGCTCATGATCGTCGAACACCGTGGCGATGTCTTCGATCGTGTTGGCGACAAAGGTCTGCTTGTCACGCAATGTGATATCTGACCAACGGGTGTCGTTGTAGGGCTTCGTTCCCAGCACCGGATAGGCGTCGGGCATATTGGAGTAGACGCGTTCGGAGAACTTATCCTTCGTGTCGCTGGTCATGATCGTGAACAGCTTCACGCCGACGACGTCGTGGGTGAGCTTTTCCAAGGCGGCATAGGCCGCCTGCGGCTGTTGGCCGGCAGCGGCCACGGCTTCGACGAAGAATTTATAGTCAGGCATCTGCATGGTCATTCTCCATAAGTCGGTCGCGAAGAGCCGCTTCCTCGCGGCTGACGACCGGAACCGCGCCGATGAGGCGGCGGGTATAGTCATGCTTCGGGGTGGTGAAGAGGTCCGTCGTCGTACCGAGTTCGACGAGTTTGCCGCGCTCGAACACGGCAACGCGGTCGGCGATGTTGCGCACGACGGAAAGGTCGTGGGTGATGAAGATATAGGTGAGGTTGCGTTTCACCTTGAGGTCCTGCAACAGCCGGAGCACGCGGGCCTGGACCAGAACGTCGAGCGCCGAGGTCGGCTCGTCCAGCACCACCAGTTCGGACTGGCAGGCGAGCGCCCGGGCGATCGCCACGCGCTGCCGTTGGCCGCCGGAAAGCGCGGCCGGTGCGCGGGTGCGGAAGTCGGCGGGCAAACCGACTTCTTCCAGCAGACGCCCGGTCTCGGCATCGCGCGCCTTGCGGTCGCCAATATCGTGAACGTCGAGCGCGAGACGAAGCGAGGCGCCGATCGATCGTCGCGGATTGAGCGAGGACAGCGGGTTCTGCTGCACAAGCTGGATCCGGCGGCGATGCCGCTTCGTCCTCGTCTGGTCAAGCGGTTCGCCGTCGAAGATCATCTCGCCCGAGGTCGCACCGTAGATGCCGAGGATGACGTTGGCGATCGTCGATTTGCCCGAGCCGGACTCACCGACGATCGCCAGGCATTCGCCCCTGGCGACGTCGAAGGAAACGGTGTCGAGCGCACGAACGGTGTTGGAGCCGACCGTGAATTCCTTGGACACGGAGCGTATGGAGAGCAGAGCACTCATGCCAGCAGTTCCTTCTCGCTAAAGCCGGCATGGGCCGCAAGCGGCGCGAAGAAATCGTCGGTCGTCTCGGCGATATCCGGGATGCCCCCGCCGGTAATCCGGGGAACTGCCGCCAGCAGCGCGCGCGTATAGGGATGGCGTGGATTGTCGAACAAGGCGCCAGTCGGCCCCTGCTCGACGATGTTGCCCTGATAGATGACGTAGACCCGATCGGCGAACTCGCGCACGACGCCAAGATTGTGCGAGATGAACAGCACGGCGGTGTCGTGCTTTTCCGCAAGAGTGCTCATCAATCGCAGCGTCTGCGCCTGAACCGTGACATCGAGTGCCGTACCGGGTTCATCGGCCAACAGAAGCGACGGATTGTTGGCGAGCGCCATGGCGATCATCACGCGCTGGTTCATACCGCCCGAAAGCTGGAACGCATAGGAATCGAGCACGCGCTCCGGTTCGTGGATCGACACATCGGCAAGCGCCTCGACCGCCTTGCGGCGTGCGTCGGCAGCGGAGATACCCGGCGTCGCGCGGTCGAGTACCTCGCGAAACTGCGCTCCGATCGTATAGGTCGGGTTCAGCGAGGACGTCGGGTCCTGAAAGATCATCGACATCTTCGTTCCGCGCAGCTGATGCCGCTCGCGGCGGGACAGCCGATCGAGCTCCCGGCCTTCGAATTCCAGCTTGCCCGCAATCCGGGCCGTCTTCATCTGCTGCAGCAGGCCGAGAACGATGCGAGCCGTCACCGACTTTCCCGAACCGGACTCACCGACGAGAGCGACACGCTCTCCCTTGCGGATATGCAGCGATATGCCGTGCAGCACCTCGACCAATCCGCGATGCGTCTTGAAGGCGAGCTTCAGGTCTTCGATCTTGAGGGTCGGAGCACTCATTGATCCACTCCCAGGATTTCGCGCAGGGCGTCGCCGATGAGGTTGAAGCCGAAGACGGCAATGAGAATGGCAAGGCCGGGGAAGACGGTCAGCCACCAGCTGTCGGGCAGATATTTGGCGCCTTCAGCGACCATCGAGCCCAGATCAGGCGTCGGCGGCTGAACACCAAGTCCAAGGAACGACAGCGACGAGGCAATCAGGATCACGAAACCGAAGTCGAGCGTCATCTTGGTCAGGATCGACGGCACGCAGTTCGGCAGGATTTCGCGGAACATGATGTGCAGCTTCGAGGCGCCGATGACCTCGGCAGCGAGCACATAGCCCTCCTCCTTCTCGGAGCGGGCGAGATTGTAGACGAGCCGGGTGTACCAGGGCCACCACATGACGGTGACCGCGATCATGCCATTGGTCAACGTCGGCTCCAGCAGCCCCATCATCGACATGGCAAGCACCAGCGGCGGGATCGACAGGAAGACATCGGTCAGCCGCATCAGCAGATATTCGGTCCAGCCGCCGACATATCCAGCGATCAGTCCGATCGCGACGCCGACCGGAACCGCAATCGCCAAGACGACGATGCCGAGTACGAGCGAAATGCGATAGGCATAGATGATGCGGCTGAAGAGATCGCGGCCGACCAGATCCGTGCCGAATATGTAGGGCCATTCCGGCGCCTTGTTGAAGTTGACGAAGTCGACGACAGCGCCGCGATGCTCGGGAAACGGCGCTATGAGATCGGCGAACACGGCCGACAGCACCGCGAGCGCGACCAGGATCAGGCCGATGAGCGAAAGCGGATTGCGGGTAAGGATGAGAAGCGTTCTCTTCATGACGCCCTCTGGGAAAGACGGATGCGCGGATTGATGATGGAGACCAGCAGGTCGACGACGATGTTCACGATCAGGAACAGGGCCGACATGATCAGCACTGTACCGACGATGGCGTTGAGATCCTTGCGCAGAATGACGGCGACGCCGTAGCGCGACAGGCCGGGCCAGGCAAAGACCGCTTCGACAAGGAAGGCGTTGCCGAGCATGGCTGCAAAGTCGAGCCCGATGATGGTCAGCGACGGGATCAGCGACGGCCGGAAGGCATAGCGCCTGGCGATGCGCTTTTCGGCAAAACCATAGGACTGCGCCATCTCGATATAGGGCTTGTCGTAGGTCTCCACCATGTTGGAGCGGACGAGCCGTGCCGCCTGCCCGATGCCCGACAACGCCAGCGCGAACGCCGGCAGCACGATATGCCACGCCGCATTGCCGAAAGCTCTGATATTGCCGGCGAGCAAGGTGTCGATCAGCAGGAAGCCGGAAACGGGTGGGATCGTGAAACTATCGGAGATGCGGCCCGCAATCGGAAAGAGCGGCAGGAAATAGGCAAAGACCAGCATCAGGATCACCGCCCACACGAAACCCGGGGCGGAAACGCCGAGCAACGTCACCATCCGGATCGCATGATCGATGAAAGTGCCGCGATGGCGCGCCGAGAGAATGCCGAGCGGCAGACCGAAAGCGACCATCATCAGCCCGGCGATGATGACCAATTCCAGCGTTGCGGGTAGAAACTGGGCGATGTCCGACGTTACCGGCCGATTGGTGTAGAGCGATGCGCCGAGATCGCCCCGCACCAGGTCCGCGAGAAAATAGCCGTATTGCGTCAGGAACGACTGGTCGAGATGCAGCCTGTCACGAAGGGCGGCAATCGCTTCGGCCGTGGCGTTCGGGCCGAGTGCGATGCGGGCGGGATCGCCGGGGATGACCCGGGCGATGGCGAAAATCAGCAAGGAAACTCCGATCAAAACGATCAATGAGGTTCCCAGCCGCTTCGCAAGGAGGCGGATTAAAGACGGCATCTTGGTGGTTCTCGGTTGGGTCTGTCAGCAGACGACGGTCCGCGCCGCCGTCAGCGGCGCGGATGGCGCTTCGATCATTCCTTCATTTCCATCAGGCGGAAATTGAAGCCGAAACCCGCAAGCGGGAACGCCTTGGCCGGATCCGTCAGGGCCGGCACGGAAACACGGTTGCTCGCGGCAAAGACGGCGGTCTGATCCTGAGCGAAGATCGACGGGGTCACTGTCAGCAGACGCTTGCCGAGGTCCTGATAGATTTTCGCCCGGCCGTCGTCGCTTTGCTCCGCGCGGCCCTTGTCGAGCAGCGCATCGACCTCGGCGTCTTTCAGATATTCCGGCGCCTGCCAGGTGCCAGCGGCCGACGAATGGTACATGCCGTAAAGCAGCGTATCCGGATCGCCGGTCAGCGTGTTGACGAAGAGCTGCGAGATGTTCGGCGTGTTTTCCGGCTTGGAAACCTGTTCGGAGAACAATGCCCAGGGTAGCTTCTTGACCTCGGCCTTGATGCCGATTTCGGCGAAATTTGCCTGCATCAGCAGTGCAAAGCGCTCTTCGAGCGGAACTTCGCCGATCCAGGAGAGCTCGACATTCATCTCCTCCGGTCTGTACTTGCACTTGGCGAGATGTTCCTTGGCTTTCTCGACGTCACGCTTCAGGACGTTGTCCTGCGGCAGCGCACCGAGCATGCCGACGGGGATCGCACCGGTGGCGGGGCTGCCCTGCGAGACCTTGTCGTTGATGGCGACGATCTTGACGCCGGACTCGTAGTCGAAGGCATAGGAGACCGCGAGGCGGCACTCGGCATCGTCGAACGGCGGCTTGGCGGTGTTCATCTTGATGTAGAAGCCGGTCGTGCCGCGCTCGGTGAGCAATTGCGCGCCGTCGGCCGCCAGCGACTTCAGCACTTCCGGCGGCAGCCACTGCGAAGAGATGTCGTGCTCGCCCTGGGAAATCAGGGTGCGAACCGTCGCGGCCTCCAGGCCGTAACGCATGCGCACCGTATCCGGCGCCTTTGCCGGCACGCCGAGGAAGTACCCGGCGTTCTTCGACATCACCGTCTCCTCCTGCGGATTGTGCGAGACGACCTTGTAGGCACCGGTTCCGGCCGCATTGGCAGACAGGAAGCCCTGGCCCCAATCCTTCATCTCGCCATCGCCATTGCCGAGATGCTCGAGCACCAGCTTCTTGTCGACGACAGGCAGGCGCGTCAGCGCCGAAATGAAGGGTGAATAGGGTTGTTTCAGCGTGAAGCGCACGGTGGCGGCATCGATGGCTTCAACCTTGTCGACGTTTTCGAAGAGGTAGGAGAGACCGCTGCCAAGCGCCTTCATTCGTTCGAAGGAGAAGACCACGTCATCGGCCGTGAGCGGATTGCCGCTCTGGAACTTGACGTTCGTACGCAGTTTGAAGGTGTAGGCAGTGCCTTCCACCTCCCAGCTTGCCGCCAGATGCGGGGCGTAGCCCGGCTGCCCCTGCTTGGGAATGACGAGAGCGTCATAGACGTTGAAGATCAGGATCGAGTCCGCGTAGTCGGAGGCCTTGGCCGGATCAAGCTCGCCGACGGGCGCCTCATCAAGCCGCAGGACCGTCTCGGCCGCTGCAAGGCCGTGGACCGAGGATGCTGTCAGGAGGGCCGCGGCCAGCATCTTCATGATGGTTTTCATTTCAATTCCCCTTGCTGATCTTACGTTTTTTGGGTGTGCTGCGACGGTTTTCCGCACGCGTCACCACCAGGCTGTTATCCGTGTTTCCCGACGGCTCGCCATCGCCGAAGACATCCATCGTGCAGGTGTGCAGGACGGTGGCCGGCTCGGTCGTGTGGTTCCAGGTCGCGTGGGTGCGGATCGATGGAAAATGGGCGGAATCGCCCGCTTTCAGAACCATGCGCTCGCCGTCCACTTCGAGCGTCAATGCCCCTTCCAGAATGAAGAAGATCTCCTCTCCCTCATGCGACATCGGCTCGCTTCGAAAGCCCGGCGGCTCGTGAATGATCGTGCTTCGAAGAACGTTGCCCGGAAAGGCTGCCGAGATCCGCTCGTAGGACACAGTGCTGCCGGCCTCGCCCCCAAGTGCGTAAACGGGGCGGCTTTCGCGCCGCGTGAAGGGCGAGGCGGGCTTGGGCGAATTGAGAAAGGTTCCGACCTCGACCTTCAGGACGCGGCAGACGGCAACGAGCGACGTGAGGGATGGTACGGTGATACCGCGCTCAATCTGCGAGATGAAACCGGCGGAGAAGCCGGCCTGGTCGGCAACCTCCTGCAGCGTCATCTTCAGCGCCTTGCGCCGCTCGCGCAACCGATCGCCAAGTGACGGCAGTTCTGTCGCGACAATTTCCGCTTTCGAGATATTTTCGGTCTTCAATGGTGCCCCTCAGTTTTTTAGTATTTCTTCAGCGTAGGACTGGACGCAATTATCTGTCAATCGCATTTTTTTAGAATTGCTAAAAACGGTGAGAGCAGCGCGTCCAGCGGCCCGCTTGACTCCCTTTTAGAACACATTTAGTAAGTTGTAGGCCTAACCCTACAATTGGACACCATGACCCGATCAACCTCGAATGCAACTTCCACGCTGTCGCTGACAGACCTGCCGGGCCCGGATGTGCCTGTGCGTCGGTTGTGCCATCCTTGGCGCTGGATCAGTGGCGGCGCCGTCATCCTCCTGCTTGCCGTGATCGGTCGCGCCTTTGCGGTCGGTCAAATCCAGTGGCCAGTGGTCGGGGAGTTTCTGACGGCCGGCGTCATCATCACCGGTTTCGGCTGGACGCTGCTGATCTCGGCCTGCGCACTTGCGCTTGGCGTGATCCTCGGCTTCGCCTTCGGGATCATGCGCCTTTCGGAAAATCCGATCCTGCGCTTTGCCGCGTGGCTTTACGTCTGGATATTCCGTGGCACGCCGGTGCTGCTCCAGCTTCTCATCTGGTTCAACATCGCGCTCGTCTTTCCGCGGCTCTATATTCCGGGTCTTGTGGACGAGCGCATGGTCGATGTGGTGACCCCCTTTGTCGCTGCCGTTCTTGGTCTTGGCGTCAACGAAGGCTCCTATCTGACGGAGGTGGTGCGCGGCGGAATCTCGTCTGTCGATCGCGGCCAGAAAGAAGCGGCCCACACACTCGGCATGACGCCGGGCCAGACGATGCGGCGCATCATGCTGCCGCAGACCCTGCGGTTGATCCTGCCGGTTCTTGGCAACAGCGCCATCGGCATGCTGAAATTCTCCTCGCTCGCCGCCACGATCGCCATGGGCGAAATGCTGAACGCGGCCCAGCGGATCTACTTCATCAACGGCGCGGTCATCGAGCTGCTGTTCGTTTGTGCCGCCTGGTATCTGGCCGGAACGACGGTGCTTTCCATCGGTCAGTATTATCTTGAACGCCATTTCGGCCGCGACGCTGCCGTCGCCGCTGACCGAAGCTGGTTCAAAGGACGGGCGCGGCGAGCGGCCGCCGTGAGGGAAGCATGAGTCTCGCAGTCAAGGCGGTAGGCATCCGCAAGAGTTTCGGCCACCACGAGGTGCTGAAAAACCTCGACCTCGAAGTGGCCTATGGTGAGGTGCTGTGCATCCTCGGCCCTTCGGGTAGCGGCAAGAGCACATTCCTTCGGTGCATCAACCACCTCGAAACGCCAAACGGCGGTTATGTCTGGGTCGATGGCGCGATCATGGGCTATGCGCTCCACCGGGGCGCTCTTCAGGAACTGCCTGTCAAGCGGCTGCGCGCCCAGCAGAGCCAGCTCGGCATGGTGTTCCAGCATTTCAATCTGTTCGCGCATCTGACGGTGCTCGGCAATGTCATCGAAGGGCCGATGGTCGTGCGCGGACTGCGCCGTGCCGAAGCCGAAGCCCGCGCCATGGATCTGCTGGAGCAGGTCGGCATGGCGGCCAAGGCCTCAAGCTATCCGTCGCAGCTTTCCGGCGGCCAGAAGCAACGCGTGGCGATCGCCCGTGCGCTGGCCATGGAGCCGCGGGTGATGCTGTTCGACGAGCCGACCAGCGCGCTCGATCCGGAACTTGTCGGCGAGGTGCTGGAGGTCATGCGCAATCTGGCGCGCGGCGGCACCACCATGATTGTCGTCACCCATGAGATCGGCTTTGCCCGCGAGGTGGCCGACCGCGTCGTGGTGATGATCGACGGAGAAATTCGCGAGACGGGCGCGCCGGAACAGGTCCTCAGCAACCCCGGCGATCCGCGCGTGCGCACATTCCTCAGCCGCGTTCTGGCCTGACAATTTTCAGCTTAAAAATGGGAGAACAGAAAATGAAACGACTGCTGCCAATAGTTCTGGGACTTGCCTCCACCACATTCATCAGCCTCGGCGCAGCCGGAGCGGCCCATGCCGCAGCCGATGAGAAGCTGGCCGGCGCCCTGCCCGAAGCCGTGCGCGCCGCCGGCAAACTGAACGTCACGATCAGCCTTGCCTATCCGCCGATGGAATACAGCGATGCCGGCTCGACCGACCTGAAGGGCTTCGACATCGATCTGGCCAAGGCCATTGCCGAGCGCCTCGGCCTGACGGCCGAATTCCAGAACGTCGAATTCCCGCAATTGATTCCGCAGGTCGTCACCGGCCGGTCCGACATGATCATGACCGCCTTCTCCGACAAGGTCGAACGCCAAACACAGCTCGATTTCATCGACTACTTCAAGACTGGCAACGTCTTTTATTCCACGGCCGATCATCAAGGTGAGATCAAGGTCGAAACCGACCTCTGCGGCAAGACCGTCGCCGTGGCGACGGGCACCAGCTGGGTCACCTGGGCGGAAAATGTCGGCAAGGCCAATTGTGCAGTCGACAAGCCGATCACCGTCATCCAGATCCCGACCCAGGCCGAGCATATCATGCAGATCCGCCAAGGCCGCGCACAGGCCTCGGTCATCGGCCTGGAAGGCCTGCTCGATCTGATGAAGCAGGAACCGGGCAAGTTCTACCAGATCGGCAAGGTGGACGACATCAACTACTATGGCATCGCCTTCGCCAAGGCGAATGGCCCCTTGCGCGATGCGGTGCTGGCAACGCTCGAGGCACTGAAGGCGGATGGTACTTATGCACAGATCCTCGACCGTCATGGCTTGAAAGAAGCCGCCGTGGAAGAGTTCAAGGTGAACGGAACCACGAAGTAACGGAGCCAAACCGGAGCCCGCCTTGACCCATCCTTCCATGCCTGACGCCTCCACCGCCGCGGACGACAGATTGTCGAGATTGCGCCTCGATCTCTATTCGAGCGAGCAGCTTTACCGGCAGCTCTACCGGGCTCTTCGAGCCGCAATCCTGAGCGGTGACTTTTCCGAGGGGGAAGCCATTCCCTCGGAAAACCAGTTGCGCGATCAGTTCGGCATCGCCCGGACCACGGTTCGCAATGCGATGGCGCTTTTGGTGTCGGAAGGATTGGTCCAGCAGGTTCGCGGCCGAGGCACGATCGTTTCGCACCGGCCGATCAGCCACAATATCTGGAACTTCGGCAGCTTTACCGAACTGGCCCGCCGACAGGGCCAACGCCCGACGACGCGGGTGCTGGAGCACCGGGTCGAGAACGGTGAACTGTTGCTGGTGCGTGCCCGCGGACTTGCCAACGGCGAAACCGTCAACTGGCTGAACGTCGATACGTCGCAACTCGATCTCGCCCTCTACCCAGGCATCGACCGCTACGATTTCGCGGCGCAATCACTCTACGAGGTATTGCGCCGCGATTATGATCGCCACCCCCTGCGCTCGGAATTGCTTTTGACGGTTGTGCCGCCATCCGAACGTCTGCGGGAGGTTTTTGCTCCGGCGCCTGAAGTGCCGGGCTATCTTTGTGCCAGCGGGGACGTGCTCGACGCCGACGATCGGTTGGTGGAACGCACGTCGATCGTCTACTCGCCGGCCGTCCAGATGAAATTCGCAACCCGCTGGGGACGCGATACCGCACCCGCCTGAGGGCGGCGCGATGCAGGAGAACAAACATGAGCCGCTTCGGCGAGACCTTCACGACCCCAAAACCCATTCTCGGCATGCTGCACCTGGGAGGCGATAGCCCTGAGGCAAAGCTTGCCCAGGCCCTGGAAGAAGCCCGCATCATGACAGGCGAAGGCGTGGATGGGTTGGTGGTGGAGAATTATTTCGGCCATGCCGAGGATGTGGAGCGGGTGCTGGAGCGGCTGTTCGGTCTCGATCTCGGCACGCGCATCGGCGTCAACGTGTTGCGCGACGACGCGCGCGCCTTTGAACTTGCCCGACGCTATCCCGTCGCCTTCATCCAGGTCGATTCCGTCGCCGGCCATCTGCCGCCCGAGACGGACGCACCCTTCGCCGCAGACCTTGCCGCCCGCCGCGAAGGCGTCCAGGCGCTGCTGCTCGGGGGGGTGCGGTTCAAATATCAACCTGTCCTTTCCGGCAGGCCGGAGGCAGAGGACGTGCGCATCGGTGCCTCGCGTTGCGACGGTCTCGTGGTGACCTCCGACGCCACCGGCCGACCGACGGACATGGATAAGGTGGCGCGTTTCCGCGCGGCAGCCGGAGGAACCGTGCCGTTGCTGATTGGCGCCGGCCTTACCGAGGCCAATGCCGCTGAACAGTTGGTCCACGCAGACGGCGCCGTCGTCGGAAGCTGGTTCAAGCACGACCATAAGGATACCGGCCGGGTTGAAGCCGCTCATGTCGCCGGCCTGATGCGCGTCGTGCGCGCCGCAAGGAGCGCCGCATGAGCGCTCCGGCTGCCGTTCTCGCCCGGCCGGTGACCGCGGAAAACTTTTCGCGGTTCGGCACGACCTACGACCTGACTGACGATGCCGATCCCAAGGTGATATGGACCGCGGGCGCCGGCTGGCATGACGGTTTCACCGCTACGCCGCTGATCGAGGGCGCCGGCCACCTCGGCATCACCCGCGGCGGCAGCGCGCCGTGGCTCTGTGCTGCGATGGAGCGGCATCCGGGCACCGAAGAGGCGATATTCTGCGCATCCCAACCGATCGTGCTCGCCGTCGCGCCCGCGTCAGACGCCGAGGCGCCGCATCGCGATGATATCGAAGCATTCGTGGTCGCGCCGGGACAGGCGGTGGTGATGCGTCGCGGCGTCTGGCACGACGCCTGTCGCGGCGTTTCGGGGCCCACGCCCTACTACTGGATGGCAATCTGCGGCCTCGGTGAAAGCCCCTGGGTGCCGGTCGCTGGCGGACCACGGCTGATCAAGGCGGCTGCTCAGGAGGGACCAGACGCATGACGACCTTTTTCATCGGCGACGTGGCGCTCGACGAATATTACACGGCCGATCGCTGGCCAGGTCGCGCGGACAAGGGCATGGTCGCGGAACTGCCGGCGGAGACCGGCGGCTCCATCGCCAATGCCGCCGTGGTGCATGCGGCACTGGGCGGCGATACGCAGTTCATCTCGCTGCTCAACGACAGCCCGCTATCAAAACGATTGATCGCCGACCTCGTGGAGAACGGCGTCGGCGTCAGCCACATGCTGACCGATCCCACCATTCCGGAATCACGTAACCTGATCTTCCTGGTCGAGGGCGAGCATATTGTGCTGACCGTCGAGATGGGCGAACAGCCGATGTGGCTCACGCCAGACAGTTTGACGGCGCTGCGTCAGCCGGGGTTGATATATACGACCCTCTATCGTGTCCGCCGCCTGCATGTTCGAGCGGAGAGCGGCGTGCTGAAACAGGCCGCACTTCTGGCCGACCTGCGCCGGCACGGGCGCCGCGCCATCTTCGATCTCGACGTCGGCGGCTGCACGCCGGAGGACATGGCCTACCTCAACGGTGCGGCGGTGGTCATCTTCAACCAGGTCGGCTTCCGTACCGCCTTCGGCCATGAAGACCTGTCGCTTATCGGGGACTGGATGCGTGACCATGACATCGGCTGGGTGGTGCGCACGCTGGCCGCCGAAGGCGCAGAGGCGCGTAGCGGTGACACGATACTGCGCGCCAGCGGGTTTCCCGTCGATGTCGTCGACGTGACCGGCGCGGGCGATACCTTTGGCGGCGTACTGACCTGGTGCCTTGAGCAGAACCAGCCCTTTGCCGCTGCCTTGGACTTCGCCGTGGCCGCCGCAGCCCGCTCAGTGACCATCCATGGCCCCCGCGGCGGCAAGGCGAACGCCGACGAAATCCGCCGCTGGCGCGATGCGAGACGCCGGTAAGCCATCAGTTTGCCCTACAGCGCCGCGCGTCTTATCAGACGCGCAAAGGTCGCTGTAGCGCTTTGAATTGCTGCAGGTCAGGACGGCGCAGTCGCACAACGCTTAGTTAGAGCGATTCCGGTTTAGACGGAGTCGCAGAAACGCTCTATCTCTTTGTTTTTACGCATTTCCTGACGGAAAGCCGCTTCGCACTTTTCCTGGAAATGCTCTAGGCGTTGTCCGTCCAGTTCTCGTGACCGTGCCGGACACGGACAATGAGAATGTCGCCGTCGGCCTCAACCCGGTAGACGACAAGATGGGCTTTGAACGGATGGATGCGCATCGGCGGCGATAACTCTGGACGCTCGCGCGCCATGCGAGGACTAGCGGCAATCAGGACGAAGATACCGAAAAGCTCGTCATGATACCGGCTGGCCTGAGCGGCTCCGAAGAGGCGCACGCCTTCCTCGGCAATAGCGATAATGTCTTCTTCTGCAGCGAGGGAAAGGCGGAATCCCATTAACGATGGTCGCGCGGTGTTTCAGCCCGCGCCAATGCCGCAGCGAAAAGTTCGTCCTTCGAGCGATTACCGGTTCCGCTTTTCAGGCCGTCGTCGACGAAGCGCTGCATGACGGCAATCTTGTCATTACGCTCCTGATCCCTGCGAATGAGATCGCGCACATAGTCGCTGGCGTTTGCATAGCGGCCCGTGCGCGTTTGTGCTTCCACCCAATCCTTCATCGGATCGGGCAACGATACGTTCATCGTGGCCATATTCAGCCTCCATAGCTCCCTTCACGATGACACAGTTTGCCAAAGTTTGTCAAACATCAGGAATGTTGCCGGCGCTGCTGCCACGCTCTTTTGAGGCGTGTAGCGGCACGGCTTCGCACCAATCGCGCCAGCGAGTGCGCGTTTTCGAGATGTTGCCCTGGGCGGCGGTCCGGTCTTTCTTGTCAGCAGTTCGAACCCCATTCGGATAGCCGATGAGCCCGATTGACCGCGTGCCTTACCCCACTCTCAATAGTAAGGCGAAACGCACACCTGTCGCGGACCGTAATAGGGCTGGAACGTGTTGTCGTAGGCCCGATAGGAACGGTAGCGCGCATAGCACCAGTGCGTATGTGCACCGCCGTCATAGTAGACTTCGCGGTAATAGCGTGGCGCATAATAGTGCGGACGGTAGTAGGTCCGGCCGTAGTAGTCCGGTTCATAGTAACTGGGGCCATAATACTGGGGCTGCGCCAGCAACCCACCGATAACGGCGCCGGCGGCAAGTCCACCCAATGCCCAGGCCCACTCATCGCCACCGTTATGGTGATGTCCGTTGTAGTATCCGCCACGATATCGCCTGTACTGCACCAGCTGAGCTTGCGGCGCTTCAATCCTCGGCGCGGCAATTGCGGGAAACGCCATGGCCGGCGGAGCGCTTGTCAGCGCCGTCGCCAGCGCCAGAGTAACGATTGCAAACCTTTTCATCGGCTTCACCTTCCCTCTGCAGCGCCACACGTCGAATTCGGCGCGCAAAGGACACTGCAGCCCTTTAATCGCGGCATAATTCTACCCTAGAATCGAACGTGAGTTGAGGATTTATGCATTCGCAGGAAGCATCCCCGTCCAGGCTTCGAATGCGGGAATGCCTGTCTTTTCGACGAACCCTCGATGAGGTCCCTGCCTCGAAAGGCGCGCGCCAGCTTGCCGGCCGACAGCTGCCGTTCGCCCAGGAGCAGGCGTCACCTCGAGCCTCTCCAGGAAAAGTCCGAAGCGGTTTTCCGCCGGGAAATGCGAAAAACAAAGGATAGAGCGTTTCCATGTGTCCATTTAAGACGGAAACGCATCTACAGCGCCGCGCGTCAAATATGACGCGCTAAGGACGCTGTAACACTTTAAATGTGCTGCAGAATTCCTTAAATCGGATCCGATTTAAGGAATTATGCGGTAGGATGCGCGATAGCCTAAGGAAGCTGGCAACCGCGCTTCAGCGCACGACCTTCACCGGCCCGGGGTCAACTTCCCGGGCCTGGCGACTTGCCTGTCAACCGCCGGTCAATCGGCGGTCGGTGGAGGCAGCGTATCGCGGATCTGATCGATCTTGCCGTCCTCGGGCCCCACCCCGAGGATATCCTTGGCCTCGTCAAGCATATCGTCGGTCACGACACCATCTTTCGAGAAGCCGGCAAGCGCCTCGCGCAGGGCCTCGTCGCTGAGAGCCGGATCGCTTGGGATGGCGTCGACGCCGTTCTCAGCTTCGAACTCGGCATAGGCAATGGCGTAGGCAGAAACCGCGGCCATTCGGGGATCGTTCGAATTGAGGTATGCGTGATAGTTGCGGTTCAGCGAGCGCAGTCCCGGGGTGCCGACGCCAGCACCTGTCGGATCCACCTTGGCCAGCTTGTCGGCCTTGGCAGATTTTCTTGCTGTGTCCGGTGCCTTGTCGCGTGTGAAGAACGATTTCAACGTCGACTTGTCGCTGGCCTTGCTCGACCGGGAGTCCTTGTTTGTGCGCGCGGTTTCCGATTTCCCATGGCTGGAACCTGAGCCCCCGCCATGGCTGCCGCCATTTCCGTTACCGCCGCCACCACCGGAATTGCCATGGCCGTCCTTGGCGAAGGCTGTGCCCGCCGCGCCGACCATCCCGCCCGCCGCCGGAACCAGGGCCAAACTCAGCGCCACGACGCCACGAGCGACTGCTTTCGTGAAAACCATAAGAAACTCCTCTTCGAATCGCCGCGGCACCAAATTTGACGAAGGCCGCGCTTGTAGAGGAATTGAACCTATCTTGGGCAAAAGGGATCGGCTATGACCCTCGGACCATTGCGGCGGCCTATAGGACCTTGGTCCTGTCGGGCAGGCAGTCAAAGGTCCGATAAGAATTGAGAACCGAGCCACGGCATTGACCGGCCTGCCCAACCGGATAGGTTATCGTGGGTTTGTTGTACCACAGCGACGCTGGCGAACAGCGGTCGATCCCGGGAAATTTCGTGCGCGCCAGCCAACTCATCAAAAATTGGAACGCCCGTTCGTTGGCAACGCAGTTCTTGCTGATAGGCGGCCTTGTTGCGGCGTCTGCAATGGTGATGGTCGGGGCGTTTGTTTCGCGCCTTATCGAGGAGGCGGTCACGCGGAACTCCGCCGCGACCACCGCTCTCTACGTGGACAGTGTGATCGCACCGTTGTTGCCCGACATGCAGACGACCCAGGTACTCAACGGCGCGGTGGCGCGCGCGCTGGACGAAACGCTTGGCCAAGGCGCTCTGGGAGACCGCCTCTTGTCCTTCCGCCTCTGGCGGGCAGACGGCACGGTTCTCTATTCAAGCGACGAAGCCCAGATTGGAAAACGGCTCGAACTCAGCGACGAGTTGCGAACGGCGTTCTCCGGCAGCATGGTGGCGCTCTTCGATCAGTCCGGGGAGCTGTCAGACAAACGCCCAGCCGACATGCCGGTCCTTGAGATCTACAATCCGGTGCTGCAACCGTGGTCGGGAGAGGTCGTCGCCGTTTCTGAATTTCATGAAGTCTCCTATGATTTCCAACACGGCTTGAGCCAGGCGCGCTTCTATAGCTGGTTGGCGGTTGCAGCCTTTACGCTCGCCTTTTTTGTGGTCCTCTCCGCGATCGTGCTGCGCGGCAGCCGGACGATTGAAAGCCAGCGCCATGCACTCAAGGATCGGATCGCCGAGCTTTCAGGTTTGCTCGCTCAGAACGAAGCTCTACGGGGACGGCTCCAGCGGGCCTCGCAACGCACGACGGCGCTCAACGAAAGCCACCTGCGCCGCATCGGCGCTGATCTGCACGACGGCCCGGCGCAATTGCTGGCCTTCGCTTCCCTGCGGCTCGACAGCGATGCTTTCACGAGCCCGAAATCAGCACGCGCCTCACGCGAACGCATCATCGGCGAAATCAAGGAAAGTCTCGATGAAGCAATGCAGGAGATCCGGACGATCTGCAGCGGCCTCGTCCTGCCGCAGATCGAGACGGCGACGCTGTCCGAGATCTTGAAACGGGTGGTTCACGCACATCAGCAGCGAACGGGAACCGCCGTGAACCTGTCGGTTTTCGACCCGCCCGATCACCTCTCTCTGTCCGCCAGGATCTGCATCTACCGCTTCGTGCAGGAGGCCCTCAACAATGCCTACCGTCATGGCGGCGGCGTCGGCCAGCGTGTCTCGCAATGGACGAAGGGTGAGCAGGTGACAGTCGAGGTCGGGGACAACGGGCCTGGCTTCGACCCAGATCTCGTGCAGCCGACGGGCCTTGGCCTTGAGGGATTAAGAGAACGCATCGAAAGCTTGGGCGGAGCCTTCGAGATTAATGTCTCCGCCTCCGGCACCGTTGTTCGTATGACAATCAGCACTGAGGAGACAAAAGCGGCATGACGACAGCGATACGCGTGGCGGTGGTCGATGACCACCCCCTGTTTCGAGAGGGCGTAACAAGGAGCCTGCTGGAGATTGGCGGCTTCGAGATCGTTGCCGAGGGGAGTTCCAGGGATGATGCCCTGCTTATTGCCGAGAACGTGCATCCCGATGTCTTGCTGTTGGACATCTCCATGCCCGGCGGCGGCTTGAACACAATCCTCCCGATCCTCGAGTCGTCGCCATCGCAAAAGATCATCATGCTGACCGTCTCCGAAACCAGCGACGATGTCACCGCGGCGCTTGACCGAGGCGCGCTCGGATATGTGCTGAAGGGTGTAGGCGGTCGAGCACTGGCAGAAATCATTCGCAGCGTCGCCGCGGGCGAAAGCTATGTCACTCCCGCGCTTTCAGCCAAACTCCTTTCCAACCGCACGCGCGGTCCAGGAAACCTGTCGGCCCTGGTCGCCAACTTGACCGCGCGCGAACATGAAGTGCTGCAGTTGGTCGCCGCGGGCATGAGCAACAAGCACGTCGCTCGGAAGCTCGACCTGCAGGAAAAGACAGTAAAGCACCACATGACGCAGATCATGGCCAAACTCGGTGTCAGCAACCGGACTGAGGCTGCCATGGTACTGCGCGACGCCGTTGATTGGCGTCCCCTCACTGAATGAGGGACTGAATTCGTTTCAGGTCCGCCAGGGTGGCCCTTCGGTTGATGATCGTGCGCCCTCGCGCATCCTTCATGATGTAGCGGCCGCCACTGATCTCCTCGCTTATGCCATCGGCATGGCGCACGCCGACCCTGGAAGCATCGCCGCCGATAGCAGCTCCGCCACCCCCGGCCCCCGTCGAATTGCCACGGGCGTTGCCGCCGCTCGATCTGTCTTTTGCGGAGTTGCCCCCTCCGTTCCCCCCGCCGTTGCTACCGCCATTTCCTCCGCCATTGCCTCCACCGTTTCCGCCGCCATTGCCCCCACCATTGCCGTTGTTCTCCCCGCTCTTGGCAAAGGCAGCTTGGGGGACAAGTTCCAGCAACGAGCCGGCAGGGCCGACAGTATATGGAAGAGCTACCGCAAACAGACAAACGGCTCCCGAGCTGACTGCGGTAAGAAACTTCCGACGCGTAGGCATGACATCTCCTCAGAACAGAACTTTGCCGACCCTTTACTGGCGGTCGAGATTACGCACGCTTGATAGAGCCATAACCAGGGCCCTTCCCGGCAGTGTTCGTCCCCGATACCCTCGTCAACAAACGCCGGCAATAAAGGGACCAAGTCTTTGAGACCGAGGCTGCTCCCCCCCGATCAACGCATGGCAGCAGGCCGTCGTTGGGAAACGTGCACGCCGTCAGCCCGATCCATCTTCTCGAGAGATGACATGAGCCGCGCTTCAATATCGCGACAAAGGACTTCGAGCTCACGGATCGCTTCTGGCCGCGGATTATCTTCTGCCTGCAGTCTGTGCAGCTCCATTACCACCAGGCTGTAGGCTTGCCACAGGTCAAGAAGAGTTTCCAGGGCATGTATCCTGATTGCCGGCTCCTGCGGATCCGGCGGGGAAAGAAGTCGGCGCAGAGAGTTCTTGATCGACATGTTCGCGACACCAGCCCAACAATCCTATCAGCGTGCGGAACAAGCGGGTTTGTGTCAAAGCGGACTGAAGTCGGATCAGACATAGGACCAAAGTCCGCGACCGCGACAACTCACGGCATTTTTTGATACCGTTACCGTGTCTCGGGTTTGTTCTCCAACGGCATCCGCCTCCCGTCGCAGGGGACTTTTTTCTGTTCAGCGCGCGGCACAATCTCGAAATTTGAGAGTTGCATGGTGCGATATCGCACGAGCATCGCGGATGCGGCGAACCTTGCGCTTCCCGTATACATCTGAGTTTGTGAACAAAATCGGCGGCGTCCCGTTGTTCGGCACGGGGAGAGGACGAACGAAATTTCTCGGCCGCCATCTTGAATTTACACGCAAAGCGCGAATATCCAGGCAGTCATATGCCGTTTTGGTGCATTCCCCTCGGTATTCTGCGCGGTGCATAAAGTTGTAGATAGCTAGGAAAGGGAATATCCATAAAACTGCACTAGACCGATTATCGTCAGTGAATCGGGAGCTGGATGCATGCAGAGAGAGGTACCATTCAACGGGCAGAAGGACTGGCGGATCGCGCGCTATGTCCTCGGCGGCATCGTTGGTTTCGCCATCCTCGCCCAGGCCCTGGTCTATCTCAGCCTGGTTGCTCTCGTCGATCGCCCCTATGCGGCGGCCGTTGTGGGCGCGGCTTTGATTTCCCTGCTGATGGGTGTGCCGCTGATCGTCATCGCGGCCATGCAGTTTCGTCGGGCCCAGCGTCTCCGTAACCAGATCAACCATGTCGTTGCCCATGACACCACGACCGGCTGCGTCACCGGCCGCGGGCTCGTCCAGTATGTCAATGGTCTTGAGCGCCGCCGTCAACGCGCCGTCGAGGAGCTTCACGGGGCTCTCATCCATCTGCGGATCAACAACCTCGACGATGTCGGCGCCGCCTTCGGCCCGGAATGGAGCGAGGAACTGCTGCAGTTCGTCGCCTCCACCATCAGCACCTCGGTGCGGCGCGATGATATCGTCGCGCGAACCGGCCCAGCGAGCTTCGACGTCCTGTTGGTCGCTGCGACCGAAGCCGATGCCGAGCAGGTTTGCACCCGCCTGACGAAAGCGCTGACCTCGTCGCATTTCTCTGCCGATGGCCGCAAGGTCGATCTCGCACTCAGCGTTGGCGGTGCGTTGTTCGAGGGCAGCGTCGATCTGGAACGGCTGCGCCGCGCCGCAGCCTCGGAGACCGTTGCGGTTGCTGCCGGGGCAACTCAGAGCGTCGGCTTCGTCCGCCTGCCTTCGGCCTGAAACGATGCGGCACTGGCGCGCGCTTCAGCTTAGTACCTAGTCCTCGCTCGCGGCGGCTGAGGTGAGGCTGCCGCATTCGCGTCGGCGTTGAGTTGAGGGCAGTGTCCTGGTCGATCTGAGCCGGCTCAGATCCTGGAGCAATTACGCCCGCTCCATTTCTTTTCAATAGGTTAAAAGATCCCCTTGCGGCAGGGCGGCTGTTCCATTTTTGCAACATAGCCGTGCGAAAGCTTGCGACGGTCTGGAACGACCCCAAATTTGGTGGCCGCGTTTTATTACCGCTGTATTATTTAGCGGTGGGTTTCTGCAGTTTTAACGTCCGCCTGGATTTACTAGCGTGACGAACTGATTGCGAGGGGGATAGTATTGACCGTGGGGAAAACCTTAAAGGGCGGATTGTTTTCCATTCTGCTCGCGTCGACCATGTTCGCGGGGAGTGCGGCCGAAGCGATGACGCTCAAGGAAGCGCTTCAAATCGCAATGGAATCGAACCCGGAGATCGGACAGTCGATCGAGAACCGCGAGGCGATCGAGTTCGAACTGCGGCAGGCCCGTGGCCTCTATCTGCCGAGCCTCGATGTGGAAGCGTCGACTGGCGTGCAGCATCTCGAGGATACCGGCCGTCGGCTGGCCTCGATCGAGAACGACCCGCTCTATCCTTCCGACGTCGGCATCACCGTCACGCAGAAGCTCTTCGATGGCGGCGGCCGTCGGGCGGAGCTGGAGCGCCAGGCGGCGCGCGTCGATAGTGCGTCGTTCCGCGTGCTTGAGCGTTCCGAAACGATCGGCTTGCAGATCGTGCGCGAGTATTTCGAGTATATCCTTCAGCAGCAAATCGTGGCGGAGGCCCGCAAGAACGTCGGCGTGCACCAGTCGATCCTGTCGGATATCAGCTCGCTGATATCGGGGGGCGCCCTGACTGAGGCGGATCGCCAGCAGGCCAGCGAACGCCTGCTGTCCGCAAAGGCTCGCCTGCAAGAGGCAGAGGAAGCGTTCGACACGGTCAAGATCAGCTTCAACCGCCTGGTTGGTCAGCCGCTCACCAAGCCGTCCATGCCGAAGTCGGTTGGCGGTGCTCTGCCGAAGACGCTGGAAACGGCGATCGGCATCGCTCGCGGCAGCAATCCGCGCATCAAGGCCGCCGATTCCGACATCAGCGTCGCGGATTCGCAGGTCAAGGCCGCGCGCTCGAACATGCTTCCCGAGGTCTTTGCCGAAGGGCGCGCACGCACGGGCAACGATATCGACGGCACGACCGGCAACACCTGGGACGCGCAGGCGCGGATCGTGGCGAAGTGGAACCTCTATCGTGGCGGCATCGACATCGCCAATGAGCAGGAGCAGATGCGCCGGGCGAGCGAGCAGCGCCTGGTCTTCCACCAGGCGCATCGCGAGGTCGAGGAAGCCGTTCGCATTTCCTGGGAACGCCGCACAAGCCAGTACGACATTGCGCGCACACTGAATGCGCAGGCCCAGATGAACGTGCAGCTCGTCGAGTCCTATCGCGAGCAGCTCAAAGTCGGCCAACGCTCTCTGCTCGATGTACTGGGCGCGCAGAACTCGCGTTTCAACGTCAGCATCCTCGCGAAGACCGCGCAGTACGCAGCCTTGTTTGCCGAATATCGCCTGCTTGCAGCGACCGGACAACTTCTGTCCACGATGCAGATCAAGGCACCGGCTCAATCCGAAGCCTACGCGCGCACCGAGTTCAATGTTCCAGCCACGCCTGCTACGGAAACCTATCGCCGTGTCCCGTCGCGCCAGACAAACGACTTGCCACTCGACTTGTTGGCGCCGATCCGGCAAAAATAACAGTCCTCGTGAGGGCGGACACAACCGGTGGTGATGCAAGGTATCGACAGGCATGCGCAGATTGGCCCGTCCCTGACCGGCTTTTCCGAGGCGTTCAAGGAGATTTGCATCTTCTTGAACCGCCCGTCGTCAGACAGTGTGCTCTATTCCGACGTCCCCTTCGACGCCCGGTCACCGAGCGCTGAAGACGTCTCGCGCATAGCCGAACGGGTGGGTCTGGAGACGGAACTCGTTTCGACGCGCGCGCTTACCAATCGCGATTTCGTGTTCCCGCTGCTGCTCATCTTTCGCGACGGCAGCGCCAGGGCGTTGTTGGAAGAGGCTCTGGACGGCACTCTCAGTCTTTCGAACAAGGTGGGCAGACCCGACGAGCCGGCGATCAAGCTGTCTGATCTGCAACTCGGCGGGCTCGCCTATGCCGTGTCGTTCTCGGCCACCTATTTGAATGCGGCGGCCGGTCGGGGCGTCGGCGCGGCGCGCAACATCGACCGCCGGCACTGGTTGACCTCGACGATCAAGCCCTTCTGGCAAGCCTATGTGCAGGTGGCGATCGCGGCATTCTTCATCAACGTCCTGGCGCTCGCCGCGCCGCTCTTCACGATGAACGTCTACGATCGCATCCTGCCCAACAAAGCGATCGCGACGCTCTGGGTTCTGGCGCTGGGCATCAGCGCTGCCATCCTCTTCGACTTCCTGTTGAAGACGGTGCGGGCGGCGCTGATCGACTACGCCGGCCGCAAGGCCGATCTGAAACTCTCCTACATGCTGTTCGAGAAGATCCTGCATGCAACCATGGCCTCGCGGCCGCCGTCCACCGGCGAATATGCCAACCGGGCGATGCAGTACGAATTCGTGCGGGAGTTTTTCACGTCGAATACGCTCAGCACCATCATCGACAGTCTTTTCGTTTTCGTCTTCATCGCGGCCATCTATGCGGTCGCGGGCTGGATCGCGCTTGTTCCGACGATCGCTTTTGTCTTGAGCCTCGTGATCGGCTACGTCGCGCAGTATAAGATCGGCCACCGCGTCGCTGCGGCTTCGAACGAGTCCGCCCAGCGCCAGGCGCTGCTGGTCGAGACGATCGGCGCGATCGAGACGGTGAAAACGCTGCAATCGGAAAAGCAGCTCCTTCGCCGCTGGAACGAACTGGCCAAGCATTCCTCGAACACGGCCGAACAGATCAAGGAGATTTCCTCCTGGGCATCGCACGCGACGCAGTTCGTGCAGCAATTGGTGACGGTCTGCATTGTCGTGGCCGGCGCCTATGAATTCACGGAGGGAAATATCTCCTCCGGCGCGATCATCGCCGCGAGCATGTTGGCCGGCCGCGCCGTCGCGCCCCTCGGCCAGATTGCGATGACGCTGGCGCGGCTGCGCCAGGCGCTTCTATCGCTGCGGATCCTGAATGCGGTGATGGAGCAGCCGGAGGACCGACCCGATACGATCGGTTTCGTCAATCGCGAGATCCGCAACGGCAGCATTACCTTCGTCAACCTCGAGTTCGCCTACCCGGGTAACGACCACAAGGTGGTCAGCGGTATGAACGTCGCGATCAAGGCGGGCGAGCGGGTCGGCATCATCGGCCGCATCGGCTCCGGAAAGACGACGATCGGCCGCCTCCTGGGGGGGCTCTATCCGCCAAGCGCCGGGCGTATCCTGCTCGACGGCGTCGATATCCGGCAACTGCACCCCTCCGTCGTTCGCTCGGCGGTCTCGTTCGTGTCGCAGAATTCCGACCTGTTCTCGGGCACCATCAAGGAAAACCTCCTGATGGCGAATCCGACCGCGAGTGATGAAGAAGTGGTCGCGGCAGCGCGGCTCGCCGGGGTCGACGAATTTGTTTCCCATCATCCGCGCGGCTACGACATGCCTGTGGGTGAGCGCGGTTCGCAGCTTTCCGGCGGGCAACGCCAGGCGGTTGCCATCGCCCGGCTGCTGTTGCGAAAGCCGAAGATCGTTTTCCTTGATGAACCCTCCGGAGCAATGGACCTCGCCAGCGAACGCGAGCTGATCAACAAGCTCTCCAATGTCTTCAGCAGCGATGTCACTCTTGTGATCTCAACGCATCGCCACAGCATGCTGAGCCTCGTCGATCGGCTACTGGTCCTCGACCGCGGGCGCGTCGTTGCCGATGGTCCGAAGGCCGAGGTCATCGAGCAGTTGCAAAGGCGGCCCGGTCCTTCCGGCCCGCCGGCGGGAGCTGGGCTATGATGCACGTTTTCAGCAAGAGCGCGAAACGAAGCCGGTCGGCAAGTGGCGGAAGGTGCCAGCATGACTGAGAAACCGCCGCTTGCCGCGCGCGCCGGGCTGCTTGTCGTAGGCTTGCTGATCAGTTCTTTCGTCGCCTGGGCAGCGATCGCCGAGGTGGATGAGATCGCCCGCGGAGAAGGCAAGGTCATTCCCGTCTCAAAGACGCAGATCATCCAGTCGAGTGAGCCCGGCATCGTGCGCGAGATCGCGGTGCAGCCCGGACAGGTCGTTCGCCGCGGCGATCTGATCCTCCGGCTCGACGATACCGCGAGCGGCTCCTCGCTCGGCGAGCTTGAGGCGAAGGCACGATCACTGCGCGCGCAAATCGCGCGGCTGGTGCTCGAGGAGACCGGCGCCTACGACGCAAAATACCAATGTCCTGACGAAATCACCAAGGTCGCGCCGGCCATATGCGCCAACGAAGAACAGCTGCTTCAAGCCAAAGCCGGTAATTTTAACAACAAGCTTTCGGTCATGCAGGCACGTGAGGGCCAGCGCCAGAAGGAACTGGCCGAAGCACAGGCGAATATCAACCGGCTGACAGAGAGCTTGCAGGTAACCGAGCGCGAGCAGGAACTGCTCGCGCCGATGGTCAAGCGTAAGCTCGTCGCGCAGACCGAGTCGCTCAGGGTCGAGAAGGAGCTGACCGATACCCGGGGTCAGCTCGCCCTCTGGAAGGAATCGGTCGGAAAGCTGGAGGAGGCACTCCGGGAGGCAACGCTGCAGGTGACGGAACTTTCGCTGCAACTGAAGCAGGAGGCCCTGGCGGAGAAAACCGAGGCGCTTTCGCAGCTTTCCGTAATCGAGGAAACCATCCGCGGTGCCAGCAGCCGGGTCGCCAACACCGACATTCGTTCGCCGGTCGACGGCATCATCAATACACTGGATGTCAACACGGTCGGCGCCTATGTGACGCCCGGTGGGGTGATCGCAGGCGTCGTCCCAACGTCGGAGATTCTGCTTGTCGAGGCGCGGCTTTCGCCGCGGGATGTTGCCTTCGTGCGCGCCGGTCAGCCGGCGCTGATCAAGATATCGGCCTATGATTTCTCGATTTACGGCGGCCTCGGCGGTGTCGTCGAGACCGTCAGCGCGGACAGCCTGGTCGATCAGAACAACGGCGAAACCTACTATCTCGTACGCGTCAAGACCGACACGGCCGCGCTGGTGAAGGATGGCCGCGAATATGCCATCATGCCCGGCATGATTGCGTCGGTGGATATCATGACCGGCAAGAAGACGATCCTTGCCTATCTGATGAAACCGATCAACAAGGCGCGCGAGGAAGCTCTGCGGGAGCGCTGATCAATGAACGAGACGCCGCCTCCCCCGTCCGAAAAGGACCTGAGCGCGCTGCGGTTCCGGGTCGTCACCGTCGGTGGTCAGCGCCACGGAATAAAGCTCGAGGAGATCTATTGGCAGAGCCTTGGCGAGCTTGCCGCGCGCCATGGCCGCAAGCTAGCCGATATCGTTGCCGCCTGCGAAAGAGAACTTGAGGGCGAAGGCAACCTGACGGCGCGGCTGCGCTATATCGCCACCCGCCACCTGCGCGACGAACTTTCGTCGGCCAAGGCGCGCAGCAATCTGGCGATAGTCACGAGCCAGGTCCGCGCAAGCCCGTCGCCAGCCTTTGCGCTCACCGGGAACAGGCATATCATTGCCTACAACCCCGCATTCCTCTCCTTCGTCCAATCTCGTGTCCTGCGGTCGCAGCAGCCACAGCCCGCCCTGGGCTTGAAGCTTTCCTTCGACGTTCAGTTTGTCGATCTCGTGGGCCGCCTGAAATCGGCTCCCGGCGAGCCGCAATCGGCCGGCTTCACCATAGGAGTGCAGGGCCAGGTCACGCGGGGCAAGCTCAACGCCGCCCTCGCTCCGCTCTCCGACCAGGACGTGATCATCGGCTTTATTCTGATCTGATGACGCGGCACCATCGCTGCCGCAGCGCAGGTTGGCACGACAGTGGCGATTTCGAGCGGCCACCCGTGCGGCGAAAGGTTCAGCGAAGCGCGACACCCTCGCCGGGCATGACATCGAACAGTGGTGCGGTCGACGCGACCTTGTCACCGGTCGACTTGACGCCGTGGATCCAGGAGCGGTCGGCGCTGACCGAAAAGAGCGGCTGGTAGTTGGGCAGCGCGCTGTCGAGCTTCACCTCGTCGCTCAGATTGTCGAGGATGAAATGGCCCTGGCTGGTCGTGATCGCGAGCACGGCATGATAGAAATTGCGTCGGACATCGCGAAGAACGACGATCGCCATGGCTTCCGCCGGAAGGCCAGCCGCCTTCAGGGCGGCCATTTTCAGGATGGCATAGTCTTCGCAATCCCCCTTGCCGCGGCCGAGAATTTCGGCCGGCGTCGCCCAATAATCCTTGGAGCCGTAGTTTTCGGCGTCCGGCTGGTAGCGAACGAGCCGGTTGACCGTCCGGTTGATGCCGCTGATCTTGTGCCGGAAGGCGAGACTTTCGGCGTTTTCGATCGCCTTGCCGAGGATGCCGCGGGCGGCACAACCGCTCTGTTGTGCGCAGTGGCTGAAATCAGCCGCGGCAACCGCCGGGAAGACAGTCTTCCATTTGCGGGCGACGGGGATCGAAGAGACGCGAAAGGCGACGGAATGAAAGACGGCGGAGGGTTCCGACCGTGCCGGCGTTTGGCTGCCAATGTTGGCGCGCGTCGTTATCGCCACTTTCTGGACCTGTTGACGCTTGAGCCCTTCGGAAGCTTGGTGCGACCAGGCGCCGATTACCTGCGTGGCGACGGCAGCCAACGGGCTTGCGAGGCTCATCATCTGCTGGAAGAGAGCGGGCTGGAGCATGCCGGTTTGTCCGGCCTGTACGGACGATGTTGCAGAAAGCGACACTAGGCCCATCGCAACCACCGAAGTCTTCAGGTATTTCGCGCAGTGCTTCCAGCTCTTCTTGTTCATCGCCGTGCCTCTCGTTGCATGAAGGCACTCTACGAATGAAAAGAAAAACTCCGGTAAAGCTGCATGTATTATTTAGTATGTCTCACCAAAATACGTTTTGTATAAAATTTTATTCAAATTTTATACTTGTGTATTCTTTCGAGGCACGGGCGGATTTTCACCAATCGCGAACCTCGGCACTATGAGGTGTCACGACAGCCAGGACCAGGCCGCTCGACGACTTGGCACTCATCGCGGTCTATTTGGTGGAGACGCGTTCGTTGGGGATGCAGCGTGTGGCAACCCGGTTCGGTCGATTGTGTGAATTCCGGTGCTGCTCCGCGGGACGTCAGGGCTTGTTTAATCGAACTCTGGCGGACCGTCCGGCATTCGTTTCGCGGTCATGACCAGAATTGTTAAAATTGCGCTAATCTAACCAATTTTGGGTATTGGCATAACATATTATGCCATTTTTCGATAACCCCTCCGGTACCGATTGCGGCCGCACAAGGTTGGTGTTTTCTTGCCCGCAAAGGTCGAGGGGTATTTCTTATGGCAACCGAAGGCACCGCAATTTCCAACGAAGCCGCCGCAACGCCGGCAGAGGCAATCGAACATCACGAAGCACCCAGTGGCAAGGTCGGGCGTCTGGTGGCGCAGGCCGGTGCTGGCGCGGCGGAAGAGCCGCAGCTCCTGGACTCGGCAACCGGTGCTCCGGTGAAGGGTGCTGAGACCACCCCTCTGACGCCGCCGATGCCGGCGACGATCAGCGCTGATGCTTCGAATGTCGTGCACCTGCCTGCAGGCGCATCGATCGAAAAGATCAAGGTCGTCGGCACGGATATCGTTTTGGAACAGCCTGACGGCTCCACCATCACGGTCCAGAACGCCGCATTGAAGGTTCCGACTTTCGTGATCGGGGACGCCGAAATCCCGCGCGAAACTCTCGTGGCGGTGCTCGGAGAAAACGGCATCAACGTCGCCGCGGGCCCGGATGGCAGCATCAGCGTCGTATCGAACCAGAGCAGCGGCGGCAACTTCTCCGACGCAGATGGCGGCATTGGCCAGGCCGGCCCGGTCATCGACCTGCTGGCGCCCACCGAGCTGCAGTTTCCGGCGCTCGAGGCCACCGAGCTTCTGCCCTTCGCTGTCGATCCCAACGACAACCCCACGATCATCCCCGATGGCAACAGCGATCCCAGCGGCGTCTTTGCCAGCGACCGGCAGCTTGACGAGGCCGGCCTCGCCGACGGATCGCGCGCCGGCGACGGCAGTGCGTTGGTCAACGGCGTCCTCGCCATTTCTGATCCCGATGGTCCCGGCGATATCGCGAGCCTGACGATCAACGGCCAGACGTTCGCAATCGGCAATCTGGTTGGGCAATCGGTCGCGGGCCAGTTCGGCGTACTGACCATTACGTCTTACGATCCCGTTACCGGCGTTGCGCAATACACCTACGAACTGACGAGCCCGGTCACCAGTTCCGGCGTCAACCCCGGCGCGAATGTCGAACAGGACCGGGACATCTTCAACCTGACGGTCACGGACAAGGACGGCGCCACGGGCACGGCGACATTGCGCGTCGACGTCGTCGACGACGTGCCGGTGATCGACACGAGCAAGATTGCGGTTCCCGCGGCTCTTACGGTCGACGAGACGACCCTCGGCGACAATGCCTCGTTCACGGTTGCCAGCGTGTTCCCGGCTGCGACGCTCAGCACCGGCGCGGATGGTGGCTCGGTGAGCTACGCGCTGCAGCTGTCGACCAACAATGTCGGCTCGGGGCTCTATGCCCATGGGGTCAACGGTGCCCAGGGTGCGCAAATCCTGCTCAGCCAGGACCCGGACACCGGCGTCATCACCGGCACGGCGAACGGCGCGACCTACTTCACCATCACCCTGGCCAACGGCGAGGTGACGCTCGACCAGCTCAAGGCGATCTGGCACGGCGACAGCCCGTCAAACTATAACGAGACCGCCAGCCTGACGCTCACCGGCGCCTCGCTGCAGCTGGTGGCGACGGTGACGGACGGCGACAAGGACGTCGCCACCGATACGGTCGACCTCGGCGGCGGCCTCATCAAGTTCGAGGACGACGGGCCGAGCGCGTCGCTGGAACTGGTGTCGCAGCCCAAGACGATCGTGGTCGACGAGACGGTGGGCGAGAACGCCGGCGAGGCCGCTGTCGGCCTTGGTCAGGTGACGGTCTCCGGTTCGGATCTGTTCACGACGGCGGGCACGTCGGTCGGCCAGGACAACGAAGGCGCGACGACGGCCTATTCGCTGGCGATCGTGAACGGCGGCCACACCGGGCTCTACCGGACGGGGAGCACGACGGAGATCCTGCTGGTGCAGAACGGCTCCGTGATCGAGGGCCGCGTGGGCGGCACGGGCGGCACGGTGGCCTTCACGGTCGAGATCAACCCGGCCAACGGGTCGGTGACGCTGACGCAGTATGAGTCGCTGAACCATGCGAACACGAGCAGCTACGACGAGGCGGTTTCGCTGGCCTCGAATGCGCTGCAGGCGGTTCTGACGGTGACGGACGGCGACAAGGACGTCGCCACCGATACGGTCGACCTCGGCGGCGGCCTCATCAAGTTCGAGGACGACGGGCCGAGCGCGTCGCTGGAACTGGTGTCGCAG
>NZ_MBST01000009.1:0-112501 GCF_001695865.1 Ensifer sp. LC384 | reverse complement strand
TGAACCATGCGAACACGAGCAGCTACGACGAGGCGGTTTCGCTGGCCTCGAATGCGCTGCAGGCGGTTCTGACGGTGACGGACGGCGACAAGGACGTCGCCACCGATACGGTCGACCTCGGCGGCGGCCTCATCAAGTTCGAGGACGACGGAATTGCAGTTGGAACGGTCACCAATGCAATTCTCGCCAACGAAGTTGGAAAGCTGCAAGGTTTGTTGGCCTTTAATGCAGGAGCCGATGGCTTGGCGTCAGAGGTGATTTCCAGCATTTCCGGCCTTCCCCAGGGATGGACGACCAGTGCCAGCGGGAGTTCTTCGATCAACGTATTTGCGCCCGGATCAGCGACGCCCACCTTCACTATCAAGCTGAACCTGGACGGAACCTATGAGGTGACGCAGCTTGCTGTTCGACCAGGCACGACGTTACCGATTGATTTGGCCAGCAATATCAAAAACTCACCCACTGGAGATTATGATTTTGGCTTCGTAAAGCTCACGGCACTTGCCGACGACACGGGTGGGGCCGACAACTTCAATGCCTATGCTTTTGAGAGTAGTAATGCGTTTGGCTTGGGCAACACCACCTTTGACGCTAATGACAGTTTCACAATGGAATTCGCCAGCCCGGTCTCCAACTTCAAACTTAATATCGCCGAGGTCGACGAAGATGGATGGATTAATGTCACTCTATCGAATGGAGGGCTAAACCCCGTAACCATTCCGGTTAAGGTTAATGCAGAAGATACATTCGTCGAGGTTTCGCCGAGTGTATTTTTAGCCAATGAGATAACTCCTTTCAATTTTAATACTGTTACAATCACGGGCGTCGACGAAGCTGGAAATAAAGACATAAAAGTTTCCTTCACGACGTTGTCATATCAGGAATCCGTGGCGGCGACCGATATGAATTTCACCGTCAATGCGGTTGGTATGGATGGTGACGGAGATACGGTAAGTACCAGTTTTCTCGTGACGTCAGCTGGCGGGAGTTCAGCAAACAACACATTTACCGGCACTTCTGCTAATGAAGTATTTCATGGCGGTAGCGGCACAGACACCATCAACGGTGGCGCGGGTACTGACATTGCAGACTATACCCGCAGCAGCGGAGCCCTCTCGATCAACCTGACCGATGGGGGCGCAGCGTCAGGGGCCGAGATATTCAGCAACCCGGCCGAAGGCAAGATTGACGGCGGAGATGCCGCTGGCGACACTCTCGCCAACATCGAGGGGCTAATTGGCGGTTCGGGGAACGATCTCCTCTTTGGTAACTCTTCCGCAAACTATCTGTCCGGAGGTCTCGGCGATGACACTCTCTACGGCGAGGGTGGCGCCGATTCTCTCTACGGCGGCCTTGGCAATGACACGCTCTATGGTGGAACGGGCGCCGACCGGATGACCGGCGGTGGGGGTGGCGATACATTCGTTATCGGTCCTGACGCTCCTAGTATCGAAGACGTCATCACCGACTATAATCGCGGTGATGAGGATGCCGTCGATCTATCGGCGCTCCTCGGCAACCTCCCTTCGGACACCATCAACAACTTCGTGCGCGTTCAGGACGCCGGCGACGGCGATGCCAACCTGCAGGTGGACACCGACGGCAGCGCCGGCAATACTTCGACATGGCACACGGTCGCCGTGCTGGAAGATTTCCAGGTCTCGACCGAGGTGGTGAAGATCCTGTTCAACAACGAAAACGGGACGAAAACGTCGCAAAACATCACACCAGATGTTCCCTAAGCCAACGACGGTCTCGACAGCTCAGCGGTTCTCGGTCAACATCCGGGAACCGCATTTTCCAGGGGGAGTCTTTTCATGATCAGAAGCATGCTGGCGGGGGCGATGGTCGCTCTGATGCCTCTTTCAGGTTTCGCAGCCGATCTCATCGTCGACTATGCGCCGGCCGCCAGGCAGTGCACCGAGCTCAGCCAGTCCTCGTTGACGGTCGAGCAGGATGTCACCACCCTGACGAAGGAAGTCGTATCGCGCATGGACGAGGCGATCGCCGTTGCCGATGATCCGCGCTGGATCTCCTCGACGCGACCGGCCTTCGTCTGGGCGTCCGAGACCAAGGTCGCCTGCGGCAAGGCCTACGGTTACCTTCAATCCAATTGGCGCGACGAAGACTACCTCGCCAAGTGCGATTGCTTCTACGCCAAAATGCATCACTTCATGAACTGACACAGGCGGTCTGCTCGTCATGTCTCGCGCTGTCGTTTCGCCGGCCAAGTGTGTGTCGTTCCGCCGGCAATGGCTGACCCTCGGCGTGTTCGCGCTCGCTGTGCTCGCGGGCTGCCAGGGTGCCCCCTCCCCTCAAGACGTGCTCGACGTGGAATCGCCGCAGGCGATGCACGCCCGGCGTGCGGCCGAGCATGCGGCGAAACCGCAGGAAACATTCGGCAATGGCGCGACGCGGATCGCGCTCATCACCGCCCTCATGGCGCCGACGGGCGAAACCGTGCGCGAACGCGATATCCGCGACGGCGCTTCGCTCGCGGTCGACGAGCTTGGCGACGGCCAGCTCTCGCTACTGGTCGAGAATACCGACGGCTCGCCGCAACAGGTCAAGGACGCGGCAAAGAGGCTCGCCGATCAGAAAGTCGCGCTTGTCGCTGTGTCCGCCGCCGACGTGCCTGTCAGCACCTTGCGTGACGGGCTAGGCTCCGCCCGCACGCCGCTGCTGATGCTCCGCGGCAATGGCGCCGAGCGGCCGGCCGGCACTTTCGCTTTTGTGTCCGATCGTATCGACAGTGCCGTCGAGGGCGCTTCCTATGCGGCGGCGGCGGGCCGTAAGCGGCTCGTCGCGCTCCTGCCCGGCGATGTCTCCACCGGCGACCGACAGAGGCTCGAGCGCGGGCTTGCCGACTATGGCATCAAACCGGTTCTACTCGCCGTAACCGGCTCCACCGCGTTTTCCGGTGACGCGGCATCGAAGGCCAAGCTCAAGGATATCGACGCGGTGCTCCTGGTTGGCGCGGCGGATGCCGACGTCGGCGCGCTGTCGCAACTCAAGGCCAATGGCTATCTGAAGCCGAATGCGATGATTGTTGGAAGTTCCGGTTGGATCGCTGCCGCCTTCAAACGTCCGGAGCTTTCCGGAAGTCATCTCTGTCTGTTCGGTCCGGAGAACGGCTCCCGGATGACCTCGCGCTATCTCAGTCGTTATGAGCGCGCCGCTGCCGCCGATGCGGCCTACGGCTTCGATGTGATTGCGCTTGCGGCCGGCCTCGTACGCAGCCAGGGTGAAAACGCCATCAGCCAGGAAAGCATCCGGTCTCCCAACGGCTTCGTCGGCGCGGCGGCTGCATTCCGGTTCGAACCGAACGGCACTGTGCAGCGAACCTGCGCAATCTATCAAGTCACGGGCGGGAACTTGAAGCTCCTGGATCCGGCCCCACGCTCGTTCTGAGCCGAGTGCTCTGGCTCGTTGGTGAATTCGGGAGGCGCAACCAGCCCGCCTCCCTGAATGAAGCCGGAAAACTCCAGTCTCCGGCGGTCCGAGGTTTGGGGGCGGTTCAGGTGATGTTTGAACTGCGGACGAACTCCGTAGATTCCAGATCACGATGTTCTGTCATCCCGCCTTGCCGCAGGCTGACCCTAGAAACCGCCGGCGCGGATCATGGAAAAATAGTCGTCATCGCCCACCTGGCCGCCCTTGAGCGCGATCTCCAACCCGTCCGCTTCGCCGCCATGGGCGATACAGAGCGGCGAACCGGGCGTCTGTGGCAGTGGCATCTTCAAGGTCAGGGCTGAGATGCCCATCTCGCCAAGGGCGTGACTTGAGGTGTCGCCTCCCGCAACCACAACCCGCGCAAGTCCGGCACGCGAAACAAGTTCGGCCTGGATTCGACCAAGCGCCCTGCCGAGGCGATGGCGGGCGCCATCCGACGTATCGAGTTCGCGGCCCCTGTCCGCTGATGGCCCAAGCGCCGTATATAGAATGACGCTACGGCCACGTTCCAACGTGCTTAGGCCAGCGGCCACCGCTGCAGCAATTTCTCTCCCATCCGTGCCGCCGGAGAGCTCAAGCGGATCAAGCATGACACCTTCGAAACCGTGTGCGAGCGCATGATGGATCTGTCTCTCTGTCGTGGGTGAAACGCTGCCCGAAACGACGGCGATGCGATCGACCGGTCCGGCCGCCGCGAAGACGGGTTTGTTCCCGATCAGCCGTTCACTGCGCCAGGCGGGGATCAGGGCATATTCGACGCCGGAGGAACCGCAGACGAACCGGCTCTCCCGGCGGAGTTTATTCCAAAGCAGCGCACCGGCTGCAACCTGCGTTGCGTCGTCAACGACATCGAGGAGCAGCACATCAGCCTTCTCCGGCCGAATCGCGCCCGGAAGCGAGACAATGTCGACGAGCGCCGATGACAGCTTCGTCTGCCCTGCAAGATGCAGCAGCAGATTGGCCTCGTCCATCGGCGTAACCGGATGGCGCGACATGACCGGGTGACGATCAATGCGATAGTTGCGGCCCTGGTAGGCGGCGAAGAGTTCACCAAAGGCGGTATAGCGCCGAATCTGCGGCGCGCCGACGATGAGTGGCACCGTCTCCTCGCCGAAGACCTCACGCCCGATCTCGATCGCCCGGCCGATATTGCCGACATGCGGCGCGGAATCGAAGGTCGAGCAGACCTTATAGTGGCAGAGCTCGGCATCAAGCGTCTTCAGCCAGCCGAAGGCATCGCGGAGATGCACATCCATCCACGCCGGCGTTTCGCTGCGGCTGGTGCCGGCAAGCCCGAAGGCGCGCGCGCCAGAAAAGCGCGACAACAGGTCTGCATCTGGCACTTTCAGGAACAGAACGGTCTCGACGCCGTTCGAGGCAAGCGCCTCCATCACGTCCGTCGAGCCGGTGAAATCGTCGCCGTAGTAGCTGATCAGGGGTCGTGACATGATTCAGGCCGCCTTGCCGTCGGCAAACTTTTCGATCGATTGCGCCAGTTCCGGGTGATCCTTCGCATAGGTCTCAAGCGGCACACCCGCAACCGCCGCCTCCCAAGCCTGCTTGACGGCCTTCACACCGGCACCGGGTCCACCCGGATGGCTGACGATGCCACCGCCGCAAAGATAGAGCAGCTCGGTGGAGCCACCTGTGGCCGCAATCGTATCCGGCGCCTGTCCGCCCCACTGACCCGAGCCGATGACCGGCAGCGCCACGTCATTCTCGGAAAAGAGCGGCGTGCTGACGGCTCTGTAGGAACGCACGAAACTTTCATCCGGCTCCCAGTACTTCACGCGGATACCGTTGATCTGAAACTGATCGACGCCGAGCAGGCGCCAGAACTGCTGCCAGACGGAAAATTCGAACCCGAGGCCGGCATGGCGCGTGAGGATATCCCAACCGTTGCGATGGGCGTGCAGCACGAGGCCGGAGCGCTTACGCAGGAAGGCAAGACCACCGAAGCCAATCGAATTGATATTGACCACGGCGCAATTGCCACCGGCATTGTGCACGATGTCGTGGTTGCGCATCATTTCGTCAGGGTCGGCATGGCTGATGCCGAAGGCATACATCACCTTCTTGCCGGTTTTCTGCTCGTGATCGAGGATCAGTGGCATGATTGCGGCTACCCGGTCCTTCAGGGGCGAGTAGGCCGGGCTCATCAGTTTCTCATCATCCTTGACGAAATCGACACCCGCCTCGATCAGATCGCCGACCATCGCGGCGCTCTCGTGGGGCCGGAGCCCGAGCGCCGGCTTGACGATGGTTCCGATGATCGGCCGGTCCTTCACTCCAGTCAGCGCGAAACTGCCCGGCACGCCGAACTGCGGGCCCGGATGCGCAGCTGCGAACTCCTGCGGCAGTTTCATCCCGACTATGCGAATGCCCGTCATGCCCTTGATCGAGTAGACGCCGCCGATTGCAATTGTCATCAAGGCGGCGAGATCGGTACCGACCGCATCCATCGGAAAGTCGATATCGACGTCTGCGCGATTGAAATGCGTGTTCCCACCGGCCTCATCGGGAAGGGAGGCCTGGCTGGTCGCAGGCAGGGGACGGATGGCAACGACACGGGCAGCCACCCGTGCCTTAAGCTCTTCCGTCTCGCCTGGCAGGGCAACGAAGGTGCCCGTCGACTGATCGCTGGCGATCTTTGTCGCCATCGCTTCCACCGAGCCGGGCGTCTCTATCCGATAGGTCAGGCGGATCACGTTTTCTCCCCTCCACGACATGGCGGCATGCTTGTTAAGGTGCGCCAACTGGTATAATGAGTATTTATGTGATTGCAAGTCGTCTCCGGCAAGGCTATTGCGGCGATGGAACTTGATGCATATTCAAACCTGTCCAAATCAGGTGACCCATGAATGTCATTTCCGAACCGATCGTCCGCAAAAAACTCTCCGATGAAGTCTTCGCGCGACTGAAGCAGATGATCGAAACCGGTGAGCTGAAGGCGGGCGACGACATGCCCTCCGAACGCGAACTCATGGAACGCTACGGCGTCGGCCGCCCGGCCATACGCGAGGCGATGCAGGCGCTCGCCGGAAAAGGCCTCGTCGAAATCTCGCAGGGCGAGCGCGCCAAAGTCCTGCGCATCACCGCCGAATCCATCATCAGGCAGGTCGACCTGCCGGCAAAACTGATGCTCTCCGGCTCGTCTGACACGCTGGAACACCTGAAGAACGCGCGCATCTTCTTCGAGCGCGGCATGGTTCGCGAGGCAGCGGCCAGGGCAGACGCGACGCATATCGCCGAGCTTCGCGCCCTCCTCGACAAGCAAAAGCAGAGCCTCGGCGATGCGGATGCCTTCATCGACGCGGACATGGAGTTTCACCAGGCGATCGCCCGAATTTCCGGAAACCCGATCTTCGCTGCGGTGAGCGGAGCGATGCTGGGATGGCTCAAGTCCTATCATACGGAAATGCTCATCTGGACGGGTCGCGAGAATTTCACGCTCTCGGAGCATGAGGAAATCATCCGCGCCATCGAAAGCCGAGACGCCGATCTCGCCGAGCAGGCCATGGTCAAGCACCTGGAACGCTCCCGCGCACTTTACGCCCTCAAGGGCCAGAAATAGCGCTCAGAGCACGATCTCCACGCAGCCGTAGGGCGGCAGCGTCATCCGCTGGTGCGCCGGCAATTCAGCCCCTTCAGCGGCGATCATTGCAACCTTGTTCGGTGTGGCGGGCAACACAATGGATTGGACGGCAGAGGTGATGTTCGCGAGAAGCAACCGCTCCTTTGAGGCCAGTCCAACAACCGCGTCCGGTCGCGACGTCTCGACCGCATGCATTGGCTGATGTGACATGGCACCGAGGCGCGTCAGTACATGCGCCAGCGGCCGCAGTTCTCCCCTTGCCGTTGCCTCTCCATCGCCGGCCGAAAGCCCGAAGGGACCGGCAAGGGTCGAAAGCGTCAGGACCTCCAGCGCCGCCGTCGCCACTGTCGCGGCATAGGCCAACGTATAGGCTGCGCCAAACTGGCCATTGTGGCGCGGGTCGGTATCGGCCATCGGAATTCGGGACCCTGCCGGGTTTTCCTTCGTCGCGCTGCCATAGGGGTTCTGGCGCATGGCAATCGTCGAGGGGCCGATGCGGTAGGGCTTGTCGCCATAGATCGCCCGGGTGGTGCTGATGACGTAGCGCAATGCCTCGAAGGTCTGCATGACCGAAAGATCGTCGGCCGCATGCACGATCGGGTTCGTCGAATGGCTGACATAGTCGATCAGACCGGAAGGCACCCGCTTGCGATTGAGCTCGGTGAAATAGCTCATCATGCCGCCGCCAAGCCGGACGCCAGGAAAGGCGGCGCGCGCTGCGGCATAGACATCGGCGAGATCCGGGCATTCCGGCCACGCGCTGCCGGGCGGCGTTGACTGCCGATCCACAGACGGAGAGACGAACAGCGTATCAAGCGCAAGACCCGCGCGATCGACGAGGGCCGCAAATTCCGCCATCTCCTCTTCGAGCGGTCGCGCGCACGGCACGGCAAGCTCCAGCGTTACCTTCAGGCCGGACCGAGCCGCGATCGCAGCGTAGCCCCTCAGCGCCTCAAGCCCATGTCCCGCGCCGGGATCGAAATGGGCGATCAGATGCTCGGCACCAACCGTCGTCAGCGCATGGAGCGAAGCCAGTTCTTCCTCGCGGCATTCAGGACGCAACCCTATGCCGATCGCCGGAAACCGCATGTTTGTCGGCACCAGTCTCACCGCAATCGAATCCGAAGCTCCGACCGCCGATGCCGCGCCCTCCTCCGCCCGGATTTGCGCAGAAATCCGCTGGCAGAAGGGCTCGTTCTTCGGCACAAGATAGGGCCAGGGCAGAGCCAGCGGTCGCACGTAGGTCTTATAGGAACCATCCGTCCAGTTCCGCTGATCTTCCATTTCGAAGACGTCGCCCACGAATTCCGTTGTCGCCACAATGCCGGGTGCAACGCGGTGCGTGATCGCGGCGATGTCCTTGAAGGGCTGCCAGGGCTCGATCTCATCGGGCCAACGAGCGTCTTGCATGCTGCCGTCACCATGCCTGACCTCGACAGGTTCTCCAGCGACACCGACGACGGGGTGCAAGACCACGAAACCCGCCCGCGCGGTTTCGAAATCCGCGTCGCTGACGCAGTCTGCAGTAAAGGTCACGCTGTCCGACGTTCCAGTGATCGCTATGTCGCAATCAAGATTTGCGCCGCACGGCGCGGTAAAGCGTGCGTGATAACGGAGCAAGAAGCCGTTTTTCCGTTCCGTCACCGCGAGACCGCTGATCGTTGCACTGCAGGTGCCCCAATCCTTGTCGCGCACGAGGAAGGAAATGGCGCGCAGGACCTCGTGACCGCGGAAACGCAAACCGTGCAGATTGCCGTTCTGCAGCTCGACGCTCAAATCGCCGGCGACAAGCATCCGGCTTTCCGGCTCGCGCTCCGCCGTGCCATAAAGTCGGAGCGTGTCTTGGCTCATGCCAGCAAGTCTCCAACGGCGACGGTCTCGCCGCGCGCGGCGCTCAGATAGGCAGCCTCAACCAGCGCGAAGGTCTTCAGATTGTCCCGGCCCGAAGTATCGGGTTGCTGGCCGGACGCCAGCCGCTCGATCCAATGCTTCTGGATGAGCGCGACGCTCTCCTGAATGTTGTGCCAGGGCCGCGAGGCCCAGGGCAGCAGGTTCGGCGCAACGACGCTTTCCGTCGTGCCATCCGGGGAGTGGACGGTAAGTCTGTAGCCCTTGCCGAGGCGTAGCGTACCCTTGCTGCCATCGATCTCCACGAAGGTTTCCGGAAAGGGTTCTTCCGGAAGCTTGGTTGCATAGCTGACATCGACAATCGAGGTGATGCCATTGTCATGGTCAAGCAACATGGTTGCGACGTCCTCGCCAGCGATAGTCGGGTTGATGCGGGCCGTGCGGGCTGTCATGCGGCTTGCATCACCGAACAGGAAACGGGCGATGTCGAGCGAATGGATGCCGAGATCCTCGATGATGAAGCGCTCGCCTTTGGCGAGGTAAGGTTGGCCGGAAAAGACGTCGAAGCCGGAGCGGAACGAGATGCGACCCCAGAACGGCACGCCGATCGCACCGCTCGCCAGCACGTCCTTGATCGCGAGGATCGGCGTCTGCCACCGAAAATTCTCGTGGATCATCAGGGCGATACCCGCCTTTTCGGCGATCTTCACCATGGCCTTGGCGTCCTCAAGCGTCGGTGCGAATGGCTTCTGGCAGATCGCCGGTACTTTGGAAGAGGCGGCAAGTTCGACAAGTGCACGGTGGCTGCCAACCGTCGTGGCGATATCGACGAAATCAAAACCGCCATCGGCAAACATCGCCTCCGCCGACAGGTAGCGCCGTGCTATGGAGAACTGATCGCCGACGAGCCGAAGCCGTTCCGGATCGCGATCGCAGATCGCCACGATCTCGACATCAGACAGGTCCTTCCAGCCGTGCATCTGGTTGACTGCAAAGAAGCCGCAGCCGATCAGCGCGCCCTTGACCTTCGCCATGCTCAGCCCGCCTTTGCCATCTGCATGAGAGTGACCCGTTGCTGCAGGCGGCGCTGCGCCTGATCCACCACAACGGCGACGATGATCACCAGCCCCTTGATCACCATCTGCCAGAACGAACTAACGCCCATCATCACCAATCCGTCAGAGAGAATGCCGATCACGAAGGCGCCGATGATCGTCCCGCCGATCGTCCCACGCCCACCCGACATCGATGTACCACCAAGAACGGCCGCCGCAATGGCATTGAGTTCGAGATTGGTACCGGTTGCCGGGTGCGAGGCCATCAGTTCCGACGAAATGACCAGCCCAACGATTGCGGCGCAGAAGCCGGAGAACATGTAGACGAACATTTTGACGCGGTTGACGCGGATGCCCGACATGCGCGAGGCGCGTTCGTTGCCGCCGACGGCGAAGATATGCCGGCCAAGCGGCACGAAGCGGGCAAAATAGGCAGCCCCAAGCGCAACGGCGACGAGAATCCACACGGAGACGGGCAATCCGAGGATCGTGCCTGAACCGAGGTAGCTGAAACCCTGGTTGCCCAGGTCCTCGCGCCCCGTGAGATTGGGCAATGTCTGGCCATCCGAGTAAAGCAGGGCCATCCCGCGCGCGACATAGAGGGTACCAAGTGTCGCGATAAAGGGGGCGACGTTCAACCGGGTGATCAACAGGCCGTTGATCGCACCGATCAGGATGCCGACGACCGCGACGATGATCGCCACCTCGATGACGTTGAAATACATCGTATAGCCGAGCGGCAACGCCACGCCGTACATGATGAGCCCGCCGGCGATCATGCCGCAGAGGCCGACGATCGAGCCGACCGACAGGTCAATGCCGCCGGTAATGATGACGAAGGTCATGCCGATCGCGAGGAAAGCGTTCTGCGTCGCGTGCTTCGTCATCAGGATCATGTTGGCGGTTGAAAGGAAGTTTGGCGCGAAGATCGAGAAGAAGATGATCACCGCGAAGAGCGCGATGAATGTCCTCAGCTTCATGAGCGTGAGGAGCGCCGACCCGCTGGAAAAGCTGTCGGCGGCGGCAGTTTGAGTTGCTGTCGTCATCACGCATGCATCCTTTTGGTTTTATGTCCCTCTGCAGAGGCCGAAACGATCATCTCATCGGTCGCGTGCCTGCGGTCGACCACGGTGACCAGCCGGCCGTTGCTCATGACCGCGATGCGGTCGGAAAGTGCCATGACCTCTTCGAGGTCCGAGGTGGAAAACAGGATGGCGAGGCCCTCGCCCGCCAGGCGCCGCATGGTCAGGAAGACATCGGCCTTTGCGCCGACATCGATCCCACGGCTCGGTTCGTCCATCAACAGGACTTTCGGGCCGGTCATGAGCGCCTTGCCGATCACGACCTTCTGCTGATTTCCACCCGACATAGACGTCACGTCGAATTCCGGGTTTCTCGCCTTGATCGAGAGATTGCGGATCGCCTCGTTGATCGCCTTGGCTTCGCGCGCGACGTCGATGTGGAATCCCGCCCTCAGAAACTGACCAAGGCTCGCCATGGTCAGATTGTTGGCGATCGACATCGACTGAACCAGGCCCTCGCGCTGGCGATCTTCGGGGATGAGCGCCAGCCCGTTGCGAATGCGGCGGGTCGTGTCGCGCCCCTTGAGCTCCTGGCCGTCGACATAGATCTTGCCGGTATAGTGTTCGTGGCAACCCATGATGCACTCGAAAAGCTCCGAGCGGCCGGCGCCCATCAGACCGTAGATGCCGAGGATTTCGCCCTTGCGCACGCCGATCGAAACGTGATCGACGGCAAAGCCGCCCTGCGCCCTCGGCAGGCAGATGTTCTCGGTGCGGAAGACCTCTTCGCCCGGCTCGTGGTCCACCTGCTTGGCGAAATCCTTGGCGTCCGAACCGATCATGGAGCGCACGATCCAGCGCGTGTCGATGTCCTTGACCATGGCATGGCCGGTGATTTGGCCATCCTTCAGGACGGTGATGTAGTCGCCGATACGCATCAGCTCCTCCAGCCGATGCGAGATGTAAACGATCGCAACACCCCGCGCCTTCAGATCGGTGATGACCCGGAAGAGAACGTCGACCTCGGCCGCGCTCAAAGCCGAAGTGGGTTCGTCCATGATCAGGATGCGCGTGTCGAGCGATACTGCGCGTGCGATCTCGACGAGTTGCTGCTGGCCGATCGGCAGGTCCTCGGCAAGCGTCTCGGCAGAGATCCCCGCTTCCAGGCGGTTGAGGAATTCATTGGCTTTCTCGACCTGTGCGCGGTGGTCGATGCCGCGAATGCCGCGGGTAAGCTCACGGGTCGCAAAAATGTTCTCGGCAACGGAGAGATTGCCGAACAGGTTCAGTTCCTGGAAGACGATGCCGATGCCGTGACGCACCGCGTCGGCCGGGCTGTCGAGGTGTATGCGCTCGCCGTCCAGCCAGATTTCACCAAGCGTCGGTCGTTCAACGCCGGCGATGATGCGCATCATCGTCGACTTGCCGGCGCCGTTTTCACCGACGAGTACGTTTACCGCTCCGCGCCGGAGTTTGAGGTCTGCCTTTTTCAGCGCCACGATGCCGGAATAGGCCTTCGTGATCTCCTTCAGTTCAAGGATGACGTCGCCGTCGTCGATGCCGCTCATGATTAGCCTCCAACGGTGAGGGTGGCCGGCACGAATTGCGGCAACTGGCCCTTGGTCGGCAACGGGTAGGCGCCGGTAGCCTTGATCTTCTTGCCGGCCAGGCCGTCGCGCGGCAGTTTTTCAAGCAGCGCGCCGTTCACGTAGGTATTGAACGACTTGCCGTACTGCGCCCATTCGATCTGGTTCTTGAACTCGTTGAAATTCACGAACTTGAGGCTGTCGCGCAGCGCCGTGCCGCGAATGGCCGGGCCTATCGAGACGCGGACATCCGCCTTGCCGTCGCCGTCGACATCCACATCGACATAGGCGGCGCGTGACTTGGTTTCTTCTCCCACGATCACGCCGTCGATCCTGGCGGCAAAAGTCCAAGGCGCATTGCCCTGTTTTTCCTTGTGGCCGTATTTCTCCGCCGCGGCACTGAGGTCGGTCGCGGCAAGCGCCGAGACCTCCTGGAAGGCGCCGGCGCGACCATCAAGGTAAGGAATGACCTTCGCGTCCCAGATATCGACGACCAGCTTGTCGGGATTGAACGCACCTGCCGCCGCCTGCCTTTGCTCATCCTCGGTCTTGACGAGCTTGCAGCCGCCAAGCGCAAGAGCGCCGGCAAGCATGAGTGTGCATGCAGCCTGAAACCTGGGCATTCCCATTCTCCGTCATGAACATAGGACGCAAGGCGGGGTTCGGCCCGCCTTGCGCTATCGTGGGAAAAGTTATTCGGAGAGCGCGAACGTCTCGAGCTTGTCTGCGTTGTCAGCGGTAATCAGAATGCAGTCCATAAGCTGCTTTTCTTCCGCCGGAGCCTTGCCGGTCGTGATGTACTCGTGCGCCTGGGTGACGGCGAGCTGGGCCTGCGCGTAGGCCGGCTGCATGACGGTTGCCTTGATGCCGCCCGCATTGATCGAGTCGCGAACGTCGTTGGAGCCGTCGAAACCAACGACAGTGACGTCCTTGCGGCCGGCGGCCTGAAGCGCTGCGATCGCCCCCATGGCCATCGTGTCGTTGCCGGCGATCACACCCTGGATGTCCGGGTTGGCCTGGAGGATCGTCTCCATCTTGGAGTAGCCCTCGGTCTGGCTCCAGTTGGCCGACTGCTGGGCAACCATCTTCATTTCCGGATATTCGTCGATGACATCGTGATAGCCCTTGGAGCGGATACCCGCATTCAGATCGGCTTCACGACCAAGCAACTCGACGTAATTTCCCTTCTCGCCCATCAGGCGCACGAACTCTTCGGCACCGAGTTGCGCACCCTGATAGTTGTTCGAGACGATCTGCGAGACGGCGACGCCGGTCGCATTGATTTCGCGGTCGATCAGGAAAGAGGGAACGCCTGCGTCCTTGGCCTTCTTGACGGCAGCAATCGATGCTTCGGAACCGGCGTTGTCGAGGATGATCGCCTTGGCGCCGCGGCCGATGGCCGTATCGATGAGCTGCGACTGCTTGTTGGCGTCGTCATCGTGCACCAGAACCAGTGTCTCGTAACCGAGTTCCTTGGCCTTGGCCTCTGCGCCGACGGCTTCCGCCTTGAAGAAGGGATTATCATGGCTCGGCGTGATGATCGCGATGAGGTCTGCGGCGAAAGCCGGCATTGCGGCGCTGGCGGCCATGACGGCGGCGAAGCCGACGGTGATCAATCTGCGGGTAACTTTCATATTCTCCTCCCAGTTAGGCACAGGACTTCCTCGACCACCCCTCCATTGAAAGTGGCCCTCCGGTGCAATCGCTTCTTTCGGGCGCGCAAGACGCCCTAAAACGGCGGGCAAAGCCCGCCACATGTCAGGTAATGCGTTGAATGCTGGCCGCAATTTCCGCAGGCTCGAACACGCGCCTCCAATCGTCCCTCATGAGCACCGGCTTGCCGAACTCGATTGCCTTGTTGCAGGCATCGGAGAAGACCCCCGGAGTCTCCTCGAAAATCACGGCGCCGAGCACGTTCATGTGGCCGAGCAGGAAGTCGCGAGCCGCTTCTTTGGGAACGCCGCGGCGAACGCACTCGTCCATGGCCTCGCGCATGACGACGAGCAGTGAGGCGCAGACCGTTTCCGAAAGTCCTGGCTCGAGCAGCGCCATCTGCTCGACCGTGACCCGGTGCGACCGCATGACCGGCGCCCAGATCACCTTGGCGATCTCTTCACCGAGTGCATAGGCGCTTTCAGGACCCTGCATCAGAGCCGAAACGATGTGCTGTTTTGCAGCGATGCCGCCGAAAAAGTCCCGTTTGGCGGAAGGGTCCGTTTCATCGTTGAAGATCGGCGGATGGCAGGGATGCGTGACGAAATAGGTAAGGTCGGCACGCTGCGGCAGGTGGCCAGCAAACGGCGCCGCGGCGTCGAGCGCGATGACCATCGCGCCCGGCTCCAGCTTGTCGACGATGCCGGCCGCGACCTTGCCGATCGCCGTGTCGGGAACCGCGAGAATGACCACCTCAGCCCCACCGAGCCCCGCATCGGCCGAAACGCAGGCTATGCCGAGTTCGTCGGCAAGCCGGGCCTTGCCGCTGTCGCTGACCTCGATATGCCGGACATCGAAGCGCGACCCTTTTAGGTTCTTGGCAAGCCGATAGCCCATTTTACCACCGGCACCAAACAACGCGATCGATGTCATCGAAGTCTCCTTAAATGCCTGAGCTCACCCATCTGGGTCAGCTGGATGTCCACGCCTCTCTCCAGCGTCGAGGATATATTTCGCAACTGGTATAACATGTCAATAACTATCTATCATGATATGTGATGTGCGCGATCTCGCCGGCTGCTCGAGCGGACCCGTGGGTCTACGGCTGCGAGATGCGCCTCAGATCGAACTCCAGCGGCCGCGCAAAACCTCGAAATGGTTCGTGCAATCTCACGTCACCCTCAGGTCGCGACACGACAGCCGTCATCTCAATCTCCCACGGCACGCGCTGGCTTGAACCGACGAGTGGCTGCATCGTGCCTTTTGTTTTCTTCGCCAGCACTTGTGACGGACGCGCCCGTGAAAATAGAGGTGGAGGGGATCTGCGAGGAACCGGACGCTGGCGGAATGTCCTACTACGATCGACAGCGAATGCGGCCGTCTATGAAGGCATGTCACGCCTCCCTTGGCAGCCGCCTATCACATAGGCATATTTGTAATATCGCAATCAAATTTCCTTGACATTTCAAACAAAAGTGCCTGAATTAAAGATAACAACAAATTATCGGAGTTGGTTTGATGCTGGCCATTGTCGCCGATGACCTGACCGGCGCCCTGGATGCAGCAGCCCCGTTCGCCAGCAGGGGACTGCATACGGAGACAGCGCTCACTGTCGGAGCGATTCCTGAGGCCTTGAACGAGCACCCGCAAGTGATTTCAATCAATGTTGGCTCACGGGAATTGGACGCCGCAAGAGCACAGAAAGCAACAGCGGCGGCGCTCGCCGCGTTGCCGCCTGGCACACGCCTGTTCAAGAAGGTCGACTCGCGCCTCAAGGGCAACATAGCCGCCGAGCTCGACGTTACACCTTTTCACGCAGCACTCGTTGCACCTGCCATTCCGGATTTCGGGCGGATAGTGAAGGCCGGCCATGTCCAGGGTTTCGGCGTCGACATACCGATATCGATAGCCGAAAAGCTCGGCCGGCACGCACGCCGCATGACGATCCCCGATGTCGCGACCCCGCAGGAAATGAACGACTGGCTTTTATCATCGCAGCAATCGGGGGCGGATCTGCTGATCGGCGCGCGCGGACTGGCCGAGGCACTCGCCTACCAAATGAGCGGCGGAGCAGATGCGGTTGCGGCCGGCATCCCACCGGGACCGGGACTTTTCGTAATCGGTTCGCGCGATCCGATCACGCTGGCGCAAATCGAAGAGTTGCGTGCCACATGCAGGCCGCGTTACATGCCTGCGCCAAATGGCCGGCTTGCCAATGCGATCCCGGATGGGAGCCTGATAACTCTGGTGCAGGCGGTTCCAGGGGCTACACCGACGAATTCGCAGGAAGTGTCCCGATTTTTGGCGGAAAGCGTCTTTCCAACACTGACTGAGGTCGCTTCCACGTTGCTTCTTTCCGGCGGCGCCACCGCGGAAGCCGTGTTAGAGAAAATGCGGATCACGCGTTTCAGGTTGGTGGGCGAGTGCATGCCAGGGCTGGGCTTGGCCCACGCCGACGGTCGTTGCATCATCGCCAAATCCGGAGGATTCGGACAACCGGGAACGCTGAGGGAGATTGCGGACAGGATTCTCCGCAATATGGGATGACAAATGGGACTGGAGAACGGAACGACACGCAAGAGCCTGGCCGACCTCATCTTCGAGCGGATGCACCGCGCGATCAAGTCGGGCGCATATCAACCCGATGAGCGCCTGCCGACCGAGCACGACCTGGCAGCGGAATTCGAGGTTTCGCGGCCGGTGATCCGCGAGGCGTTGCGGCGCCTGCGCGACCAGGGGTTGATCTATTCGCGCCGGGGAGCCGGCAGTTTCGTGCGCGCCGTCGGCATGAAGGAGCCGCTTGGCTTCGGACAGCTGGAGAATGTTGCGGATCTGCTGAACTGCTACGAGTTCCGGCTGACGGTCGAGCCGGCAGCCGCCGCCGCCGCGGCGGCTCGCCACGATACCACCAGCCTCGGCGCAATTCGCCAGGCGCTCGAGTTGATGCGCGACGCCACCAATCGCCAGTCGCACCGCGAGGACGCCGATTTCCAGTTCCATCTGGCGATCGCGCGCGCGGCCCAGAACAGCTATTTCTCCACCGCCATGGAAGCGCTCAAGGACCATATTGCCGTCGGCATGAAATTCCATGGCGCATCGGTCAAGCGCGAGGCCGCCGGCCTTACGCGTGTCTTCGCCGAACATGAGGCGATTGCCGATGCGATTGCCGCCGGCGACGGCACGAGGGCAAAGCAACTCATGCATGATCACCTGACCGGCTCGCGCGAGCGCCTTTTTCAGACGACGAGATAGACTTACAGCGCCTCAAAGAAAAATGCCTCGGCTTTCCGCCGAGGCATTTTTCTTCAGGGGAAGGCAGGCTGACCCGTCTAAAAGGCTGCGCGATACACAGACAGGACATCCTCGACACTCATATCGATCGGATTGTTGTCCATCAGGCGGCGGTTTGCGTGCGCTTCACTTGCATAGCGAGGCAGATCATCCGCCGTCGCGCCGTGAGCTGCAAGCGACATCTCGATACCGAGGTTGCTGCAAAAGCCGTGTGCAGCGCTCAAAAGCTGAGCTTCGGACAGGGCTTCGCCGAACCCGAGGGCAAGCGCGACCTCATCCGTCTTCTTCGCCGCAACCGCTTGGTTGAAGGCGAGCACGTGCGGAAATATGATGGCGTTGGCGAGCCCGTGCGGCAAACCGAGCCGTGTCCCAAGCGGATAGGCAATGGCGTGTCCGGCTGCCGTGTTAACTGGGCCGAGGCAGATGCCGCCGTAGTAGGACGCAAGCATGAGCCCTTCCCGCGCCTCTGTGTCTGACCCGTCTTCGACCGCGCGCGCCAGATATTTGCCCACGAGATGGAAGCCCATTCGCGCAAACCCATCGATCATCGGATGCGACCGCCGATTGGTGAACGCCTCGACACAATGGGCCATCGCATCGACGCCAGTCGCTGCCGTGACCGCCGGCGGCACCGAATAGGTCAATTCCGGGTCGAGGACGGCAAAATCCGCGATCATGTGCGGGCTTTCCACGGCGATCTTGTTGCCCTTTGCGGGGTCGGTAATCAACGAGCGGATACCCGCCTCAGAGCCGGTTCCCGCTGTTGTCGCGACCTGAACCAGGCGCGTATTGCGGCCAGCAACGCGGTTCGGCCCGGCGACGTCCGCAAGCGTCTGATCCGAATCCCAAAGTACGGCAACCAGCTTTGCCACATCGAGCACCGAACCACCGCCGAGCCCGACGATCAGGTCCGGCTTGCACCGGCGCGCTGTATCGAGCGCCGCCTCCAGCGTCGCGATATCCGGTTCCCCCGGGATTGCGTCGAACACCGTGATGCGGCCGGAAAGCTTCAGCCGATCGGCAAACCCGGCCGTTATCGGCGTTGCTATCACCAAGGTGGACTGCGCGTCTGCCGCCCAGGCGCCGACCTCGCCGATGAGACCGGCTCCGACGGCCAGCCGGCGGGGTTGATGAAGGGTGATTTGAGCGATGGTCATGGCTTGGTCATCCTTGCTTGGCACGGCCGGCGACGAGCTTGCGCGCGTAGGCGATGGCGGAGTTCATGTTGCCGTGGTTGGCGATGCCCTTTCCGGCGATGTCGAAAGCCGTCCCGTGGTCGACGGACGTGCGATCGATCGGCAGATCCACCGAGACGTTCACAGCGGTGTCGAAGGCGACGAGCTTGATGGGGATGTGTCCCTGATCGTGGTACTGGGCGACGATGAGATCGAACGCACCGGAATAGGCGCGATAAAACACTGTGTCGGCCGAAATCGGCCCATGAACGTCGATCCCTTCCGCACGCGCCGCTGCGACCGCGGGCGCGATTTGATCGTCATCCTCTGTGCCGAACAGGCCATTCTCGCCGCAATGCGGATTGATGCCGGCGACCGCGATTTTTGGCGCGGCGTAACCGATGCGCTTCAGATGCGCGTCGCCTGCCCTGATCGTCGCCAGCACTCTGTCGGTCGTCGCCCGCCTGATGGCCTCCTGCAGCGAGACGTGCGTCGATACGTGGATGACCTTCAGCCGGTCGGAGGCGAGCAGCATATAGGCGGCCTTCGACCCGGTCAGGCTGCGCAGCATGCCGGTGTGGCCATCATAGTGATGGCCGGCGAGGTTCAGCGCCTCCTTGTTGATCGGTGCCGTGACGATGCAGCCGATCGCACCGGTTTCGGCGTCCCGCACCGCCTTCTCGATAAAGCGGAAAGCCGCGTCGCCGGCGACCGCGCTCAATTGCCCCCACGGCAGAGGTGCGCCCTCGATCGGCAGATCGACCACGAAAGGTGCAAGATCGATATCAAGGCCGAGTGCGGATCGAGCTGTTTCGAGCGTGGTCAGATTGCCGTAGATCCGCGTCTGGGCACGATCCTCAGGGGACATTTCAGCCAGGGCGCGGACCGAGATCTCGGGACCGACCCCACATGGGTCACCCATGGTTATTCCGATGATGTTGCTCATGAAACACTCCGTCGAGCCGCACTGTCCCAGCCGGGAGCCAGGCGGACATATTTGATCGCGCGCCGATGATAGGTGTAGGCGAGATGCATGGTGCCGTCGGGACCTTCGAGCAGCCACGGGTAGGACATTTCCTGGTTGCGGCCATCGGTCGAATCATTGGACAGGCAGGTACCGGGACCATCTTCGATTGACTGGCGCATCGCAAAGGAGCGCCCCCCATCGTCGGAGAGGCAGAGCGCCACGGGTGCGCGCGGCACACCCCAGACCGGAACGCAACCTCCGCTTGGATCCGCATCGGGCCGGCTATCCTCCTCGCCCAGCTCGTCATAGAGCGAGGCGCGTCGATCGGTCGACGAGAGCGCATTGACGGGATTGCAGATCATGGCGATCCGACCGTCGCGAAGACGGGCGGCGGCAAGTGATGAATTATTGTTCGGCACATCAGTGGCGTGAGGCACGGACCAGGACCGCCCGCCATCGCTGCTGTCGCTGCGATAGACGAAGTCGGCCTGCCGACGGCGAAAGAAGGCGGCATATCGGTCCTCTCCGAGCGCCACGGGCGACATGTGCACGCAGCCCGTGGACTGGTCGATATCGTCGAGGTGCCAACTCTCGCCGCCATCGATCGATACGCCGACGGCTGCCGTATCGTGGCTGCCGTTCCATTTCTGGCCGGGGCGCTGCACGCAGCGGAAGATCGGCAAGAGCCACGCTCCGTCATCGCGAACGACAACGGGCGCGCGGACGAAGCAACCACGCGGCAGATCGAGATAGTGACCTTGTTTGGCGACGAGCTTTTGCGGATCCGCTGGATCGCGCACTACCTCGGCCATGCGGATCCGGCATTCATCCTGATTTCCGGAAGGCTGGGAAGTATGAAAGAGCCAGAGTGCCCCGCCCGGCGCGGAAAACAACACCGGGTTCTGCTCCGAGTGCGAGGGATCATCACTCAGGCGCTGGGGCGGTCCCCAGGTCGTCGCGCCTTCCGTCAGCACCGAAGCGAAGATGGAAATATCCGACTTGCCCTCGAGCGTTCCACCGAACCAGGCGCACACGAGCGTGCCGTCATCGAGCAGGTGCAGAAATGCCGCATGATTCTGAATCATTGGCGAAGGCAGCAAGGCTTCGTCGCGCCCTGGGGATGCGGATCGAAGCACGCCGTTCATGTTGCGAGCGATTTCATCGGGATGCATTTAGGCCCTCCAGTCACGCTCGAAAATCGCCAAATTTTCCAAGTTGTCAAGTTTTTTAATGTTATTTTGTTAGCATATGCAACATTACATCACATCTTATCTTATTGAAGATAAAGCATTTTCTCGAAATGAAAGATCGAAAATAAATTTTACATAGCAAAATAATTTGACAAACTTCTTCGAACGTTAGATGGTCACGACAACCCGGCGCGAGGATGCCGGGGACGGAGGACCTTCATGCACAACGCCAGCAGCCGCCACCAGGCTACGACGGCCGTCGTCTTTGCAGCGGGAGCAGCAACGCTCGCAGCGACAGATGCCGTGATCGTGCGGGCGCTGAGCGGTGCGGTACACCCTTTCGTCATCGGATTTTTTCGCGCGTTCTTCGGCGCGCTCATCCTTCTTCCCTGGATCGCGCTGCGCCCATCCGTTCTGCGTACGACGCACCCGATGCGTCAGCACGCGCTCCGCGCCGCTTTCAAGCTCCTTGCGATGATCGCACTGTTTGCCGCCTTCAGTTGGGGACCGCTGGCCGACGTGACCGCCATCGCCTTCACCTCCCCGATCTTTGTCGTGCTTGGCGCAGCATTGACGTTGGGCGAGCGACCAGGCCCGGCGATGATAGCAGCGGTCGCCCTCGGTTTTGCCGGCGCCATGCTGGTGATCGGCCCGTCGGGAACAGGCTTCACGCTGGCGATCTTGCTGGCGCTTGCAGGCGCCATGCTTCAATCAGCGATCCAGCTGATCCTGAAATCCATGTCGAAAGGTGACGCCACGTCGACGCTCGTGGTGTGGAACCTTCTCCTGACCGTGCCGATCGCCCTGCTGCTCGCCATCCCCTTCTTCGCCATTCCTGGCCCAAGGGAAATGGGGCTGCTTGCGCTTCAGGGCGTGGTCGGTACCGCCTGCATGGGACTGATGACCCATGCCTTTTCGTTGGCGCCGACGACCGTCGTGGCGCCGGTGGACTTCCTGCGCCTGCCGCTTGTGGCCTTCGGCGGATTTGCCCTGTTCGGCGAAACCGCCGCGCTGACCACCATCGGCGGCGGTGCGCTCATATGCTGCGCCGCATTGATGGCCGCGCGTTCCGGAAAAATCGGATCTGACAACACGTCGAACTGAACCAGACTTTCTAGGGAGGAGAATGCAATGAAGAAAACGCTTATCCTGGGTGCGCTTATGTTGGGCTCCGCCATGTCGCCCGTCTTTGCAGCATCAGGGCCGATCAAGATTGTGCTGGCGGAGGAAGCCGATCTACTCGAGCCCTGCATGGCGACCCGTTCGAATATCGGCCGCGTCATCATGCAGAATGTCAGCGAAACCCTGACCGAACTCGACGTTCGCGGCGGCAAGGGCGTCATGCCGCGCCTTGCCGAGAAGTGGGAGCAGAATGAGGACGGAAGCTGGCGTTTTCATCTTCGCCAAGGGGTGACATTCTCTGATGGCACGACCTTTGACGCCAAGGACGTCAAGCATAGTTTCGACCGCATCATGAGCGACAAGAATGCCTGCGAGTCCCGCCGCTACTTCGGCGGGATGACGGTCACCGCGAACGTCGTCGACGATCATACGATCGATTTCAGCGCCGATCCGGTCCAGCCGATCCTGCCGCTATTGATGTCGCTGGTCACGATCGTTCCGGAAGAAACGCCGCTCGAGTTCATCCGCGAGCCGATCGGCACCGGCCCCTACAAGCTGACCAACTGGACGCCAGGCCAGCAGATCGTTCTGAGTGGACGCGATGACTATTGGGGCCAGAAGCCGCAGGTCACGGAAGCGACCTATCTGTTCCGTGCAGACCCGTCCGTGCGTGCCGCGATGGTTCAGGCCGGCGAGGCCGACCTCTCGCCCTCCATCTCGCAGCTCGACGCAACAAACCCCAAGACCGACTTCTCCTATCTCGACAGCGAGACCGTCTATCTGCGCATCGACCACAACATCGAGCCGATGAACGACGTGCGCGTCCGCCGTGCCCTCAACATGGCCATCGACCGTCAGGCGTTCCTTGGCACTCTGGTTCCAGACAGCGCGCTTCTCGCTACGGCAATCGTGCCGCCGCCGACGCTCGGCTGGAACCCGGACGTCAAGGTTTCCCCGTTTGATCCGGAGGGAGCGAAAAAGCTGCTGGAAGAAGCCAAGGCGGAAGGCGTGAAGGTCGAGACACCGATCACCATCGTCGCGCGCTCGGCAAACTTCCCGAACGTGACGGAGATCATGGAAGCCATTCAGGCCCAGTTGCAGGAAGTCGGCTTCAAGATCGATCTCAAGTTCGTCGAGGTGGCAGAGCATGAAGGCTACTATTCCAAGCCGTTCAAGGAGGGTCGCGGCCCGCAGCTCGTCGCCGCCATGCACGACAACTCCAAGGGTGACCCATCCTTCTCGATGTTCTTCAAATACGCAACCGAGGGCACGCAGTCGGGCTTCTCCGACCCCAAGGTCGACGATCTGATCAAGCGCGCCTCCGCCGCCGTTGGCGACGAACGCGCCAAGCTCTGGTCGCAGACCATCGCTTATGTGCATGATGAAGTGGTGGCCGACGTGCTGCTCTTCCACATGGTCGGTTTCTCGCGCGTTTCCGAACGCCTGGACTTCAAGCCCACCATGGCGACCAACTCGATGCTTCAGCTTTCGGAGATCGGCATCAAGTGAACCGTTCTGGCGATCGTCAGATCCGCCAGGGACAGACGCAATCAAGGCGGCGGGACGATCTCGCCGCCCTATGCAATGGAGGGGCACAATGATGAGCTTCATTCGTAAACGCGCCGTGGCCAGCCTGATTTCCCTTATCGGGCTGATCGTGATGGTCTTCTTCCTCTCGCGTCTGACGGGAGATCCCGCCGCCCTGTTCCTTCCCGTCGAAGCCTCGGCGGAAATGAAGCAGCAATTTCGCGAGATCCACGGCCTCAACGATCCGCTCATGGTTCAGTTTGCCCGCTATGTCGGTGACGTCGTAACCGGCGATTTCGGCGCGTCCCTGCGCAAGGCACGCCCGGCGCTCGACGTCGTTCTGGAAGCTTTCGTGTGGACGCTCTGGCTTGCCGCCATCACCATGTCCCTGGTGACAGGCGCTGCCATCGTCGTCGGCTCGCTGGCAGCATTCCGCGCCGGCGGCTTTTTCGATCGCCTCTCTTCGGTCATCTCGTTGATCGGTGCGGCCGTACCCGATTTCTGGCTCGCCATTGTCGCGATCGTGGTTTTCTCGGTGAACCTTGCCTGGCTTCCCACATCCGGCACCGGTTCGCTTCTGCACTGGATCCTGCCCATCTGCGTGCTTTTCGTTCGCCCGTTCGGCATCATCGTCCAGGTCGTTCGCGGTTCGATGATCGGCGCGCTTTCTTCGGCTTACGTCAAGACGGCACGCGCCAAGGGCGTCAAAGCAGGGCCGATTATCTTCCTCCACGCGTTGCGCAACGCCATGCTTCCCGTCATCACCGTCATCGGCGATCAGGCGGCCAGCCTTTTGAACGGCGCGGTCATCGTCGAAACCATTTTCGGTTTTCCCGGCGTTGGAAAGCTGATGATCGACAGCATCCTGCAGCGTGACTTCAATGTTGTGCTCGCCGCCATTCTCGTCACCGCGCTCGCGATCTTCGTCATGAATCTGCTGATCGACCTCGCCTATGCGCTGCTCGATCCACGCATCCGTCATTGAAGAGTTCTGCCATGACCTTACAGACGACAGATACGACGATCGCCGCCGAACCGGGGCTCGTGGTCCGCATGGCGCGCATGCTTTGGGCGGACAAGTTCGCCCTCTGTGCCGCCATCTTCCTCATCGTCATCCTCGTCCTGGCCATCGTCGGCCCGAGCTGGCTCGGCGATCTTGCGACCAAGCAGAACCTGCGGGGCCGAAATGCTGCCCCGTTCGAGTGGGAACGCGGCTGGGTCTGGTGGATGGGGGCGGATGCCCTCGGGCGTCCGCTGTTTGCCCGCATCATCGTGGCGACGCAAAACACGCTGATGGTCGCGGCCGGCGCCGTGGCGATCTCCGCCGTCGTCGGCACGACCCTCGGTCTGATCGCGGGCTTCTCCTCCGCGCGCGTCAACCAGATCATCATGCGGCTGGCCGACGTCATCATGTCGTTCCCGTCGCTCTTGATCGCGGTGATCGTGCTTTATGTCCTCGGTTCGTCGATCCTGAACCTGATGCTGGTCCTCTCGATCACGCGCATTCCGGTCTACCTGCGCACGACCCGCGCCGAGGTGCTGGAGATCCGCGAGCGCATGTTCGTGCAGGCGGCGCGCGTCATGGGCGCATCGAGCAGGCGCATCCTGTTCCGGCATATCCTGCCGGTGGTTCTGCCGACGCTGACAACGCTCGCCACCCTCGACTTCGCCTATGTCATGCTGGCGGAAAGCGCGCTTTCCTTCCTCGGCATCGGCATTCAGCCGCCCGAGATCACCTGGGGCCTGATGATTTCCCAAGGGAGGCAGTATCTCACCAATGCCTGGTGGCTGTCCTTCTGGCCTGGCCTCGCAATCATCCTGACGACGATGTCGCTGAACCTGCTTTCGAACTGGATGCGCATCGCGCTCGATCCCGTCCAGCGCTGGCGCCTGGAAATGAAAGGCCGTAGGAATGGCTGACCATCTGCTGGAAGTGCGCAACCTCTCGGTTGAATTTCACACGGTCATGGGCGTGGTCAAAGCCGTCCGCAACATCTCCTACCATCTCGATCGCGGCGAGACACTGGCGATCCTTGGAGAAAGCGGGTCGGGCAAGTCGGTCTCCTCATCGGCGATCATGAACCTGATCGACATGCCGCCAGGGCATATCAGCTCGGGCGAGATCCTGCTCGACGGCGTCGACCTCCTGAAGATGCCGGCGCAGAAACGACGCGAGGTGAACGGTCGCCGCGTTGCGATGATCTTTCAGGATCCGCTCAGCCATCTGAACCCGGTCTATACGGTCGGCTGGCAGATACGCGAGGCATTGACGACCCATGGTGCCGCGAGCGCCGCGGCACAGTCGGAGGCCCTGCGCCTGCTCACCCGCGTCGGCATTCCCGACCCGGAAAAATCGCTCGACAAATATCCGCACGAATTCTCCGGCGGCCAGCGCCAGCGCGTCATGATCGCCATGGCGCTTGCGCTTCGCCCCGATTTGCTGATCGCCGACGAGCCGACGACGGCGCTCGACGTGACGGTACAGGCCGAAGTGCTGGCGCTTCTCGAAGAGCTGCAGCAGGAAACAGGTATGGCGGTTCTCATCATCACGCATGACCTTGGCGTCGTCGCCGAGATCGCCGACCGCGTCGTCGTGATGGAGAAGGGCGAACTGGTTGAGGCCGGAACGGTCCGCGATGTCTACAAGAACCCGCAGCACCCCTACACGCGCAAGCTGATCGCCGCCGCCCCCGGAAAGGGCAAAATGCACGCGCCAGGCGCGCGTGGCGAGCCGGTTCTGTCGGTCCGCGACGTGCGCAAGCATTACGGCAACTTCGAAGCGCTGAAAGGCATCTCCTTTGACCTCATGCCCGGCGAGACGATGGCCGTCGTCGGCGAGAGCGGTTCAGGCAAATCCACTCTCGCGCGCATTCTGCTCAGGCTGGACGAGCCCGACAGCGGCAGCGCGCTGTGGAAGGGCCGCGATCTTTTCCGGCTGTCGCCGGCAGAACTCTACAAATTGCGGCGCGACCTGCAGATGGTGTTCCAGGATCCCACCCAGTCGCTCAATCCGCGCATGACCGTCTACCAGTTGATCTCCGAGGCCTGGGTGATCCATCCGGACATTCTGCCGAAGTCAAAATGGCGGGAACGTGTGGCCGAACTCCTGGTTCAGGTGGGCCTTGGCCCGGAACACATGGGGCGATATCCGCATCAATTTTCCGGGGGCCAGCGCCAACGCATCGCCATTGCCCGGGCGCTGGCGCTCGAGCCGCAGTTGATCATCTGCGACGAGGCGGTTTCGGCGCTTGACGTCTCGGTCCAGGCCCAGGTCATTGCCTTGCTCGACAAGCTTCGCAAGGACATGGGCATCGCCTTCATCTTCATTGCGCACGACCTTCCCGTCGTGCGTGACTTCGCCGACCACGTCATGGTGATGCAGAAGGGCAATGTCGTGGAATTGGGCACCGTGCAGGAGGTATTCGAAACCCCGCGCCAGAACTATACCCGCGCGCTGCTGGCAGCCGGACTTGATCCCGACCCCGATGTTCAGGCGGCCAATCGCACTGCCCGGCTCGAATGCGCCTCTTGAGGCGTCCCCCAATCCCTGGAGACTGAAATGTCCAAGCAAGCCTTTGTCGCGCTCGTCACCTGTTTCAACGACGATGAGACAATCAACTACGAAGCAACGCGCGCCCAAGTCCGCCGACAGGTCGACGCCGGCAACAACATCATGTGCGCGGGCACCAACGGTGACTTCAGTGCCCTCACCTTCGAAGAAAAAGTTCGCCTGACGACGGAGGTGGTTGATGAAGTCGCCGGTCGCGTCAAGGTAATCGTCAATGCGGGCATGCCCGCCACCTTCGAAACGCTGAAGCTCTCACGCGAATTCGACCGCATCGGCGTCGACGGTATCGCCGTGATAACGCCGTTCTTCATCGCCTGCACTCAGGACGGTCTGATCCGTCACTTCTCGACCGTCGCCGATGCCGTCGAAACGCCCGTCTATCTCTACGACATTCCCGCCCGCACGCAGAACCACATCGAGCCGGAGACCGCCCGCACGCTGTCGCGCCACGGTAACATCGCCGGCATCAAGGATTCGGGCGGAGCGAAAGAAACGCTTGAGGCCTATCTCGAAGTGGCCGGAGACGTGAAGGGTTTCGAAGTCTACTCCGGCCCCGACCATCTGGTCCTCTGGGCGCTGCAGAACGGCGCCGCCGGATGCATATCGGGCCTCGGCAATGCCATGCCGAACGTTCTGGCGGGGATTTTGAACGCCTTCAACACCGGCGATATCGCCGAAGCCGAGCGGCAACAGGCGATCTACTCCGCCTTCCGTACGGATCTGTACGCCCTCGGCTTCGCGCCTGCGATGGTCAAGCGCTCGCTCTATCTGCAGGACGCCTCCGTCGGCGCCAGCCGCCAGCCGGCCCTTTTGCCCAACAGGAATCAAGACGCCCAGATCGAGGAAATTCTGCGCCGGTACGAGCTCCTGTGACCGGCGCCACCTTTCGCCATCGCCGTTAAATCCCTCCAACGCAGCCGATGGACCCAATCGGCCGTGCGTTGTCGATTACGCCGCGTCCTCGTCGGCAACCCTGCTTTCAAAAATCGCTCTTGCGGTCGCAGCTAACAGATCGGTCTGAGAGATTAGCCCCAGGACATGGCTGTTTTCATCGACGATGATGACGGCGTGTATCCTGCCGCTCGTCAAGGCGGGCAGAAGGCTCATGGCCCGGTCCTGCGGGCCGGCTGTTACCGGCACCGCGAGACTGTTGGAAAGCGTCGTGCCGGCTTGTGAGAGCTCTCTCAGCCCAACTGTGCCCACGAGCCGATCATCCCCGTCCTTGACCGGCAGAATGCGAACATTGTGCTTGAGCAGAAGCGAGCGCGCCAAATCACTGTTGTCTTCATCACGCACGCTGATGACGTCGCGCGACATGATATCGCGGCACAGAATATTTGGTGTCGCGCGGATCGCAGCCTGCAATTCCACCTGCCGCAACAGCCGATCGAGGTCGTCGCGACTAATGTCGAAAGTCTCCTCGAGCGCCTCGAGTGCCGCGTCGACGTCAGCACTCGTGAAACCGACACGTCGATCCGACGGTGGGTCAACTGTCTGATGGGCATTCGAAACCGGCGCCGCGACATGAGGGTAGTTGCGTCTGGCGAGCTTGTGAAACAGGACGCCGAGCGCAACCAGCAGGCACGAATTGAGCGCAACGGGCACCAGAGGGAACCAAAGGCCCCAATTTGCAACGACCGGACCTCCAAGCACCGCCGTCAAGGCGGCAGCGCCGCCTGGCGGATGGAGGCAGCGGGCAAATGACATGGCAGCGATTGCAAGCGCAACACCGATACCGGTCGCAACTAGCGGGTCCGGTATAAGCATCGCTGACAGGACGCCGATAAACGCTGAGATCGTATTGCCCCCGATGATTGACCAGGGCTGAGCAAGTGGACTGGCCGGCACAGCGAACAGGAGAACTGCGGACGCACCCATGGGCGCCACGATCAGCGGAAGGCTGGCACCAGCACCGAAAAAGCTGCCGCTAATCATACCGGTCAACAGGATGCCAACCAGTGCCCCGAGGCAGCCGAGCAGACGCTCGCGCAATGTGGCTCCGGCAAGAATTGGCACAAAGAAACGCCGGGGCGGCCTTGCGGGCGGCACGATGTTGGGTGAATCGACCATGGGGTTTTCCGTTACTGCCGGTGCGTTCGAAATCGAGATAGCCGATTGCCGGTTCGAGAAGTCAGCGTGCGTACGGGCCGGGATTGGCCAGCATCGCCTGATGCAGGATCTCGACCGCCGGGCAGCGACTGCCCTTGCGGCAGATAAGCAGTGTCTGGACATCGCGCAACGGGTATATCCTGACCGCACCCGGCCAATCCATGAGATCAAATACGGATCTTGGCATCACACCGATCGCGTCGCCCGCTGCGACGCTTGCCAACATCGCGTGGTAGGACGAGACTTCCGTGGTCGTAATCGACCCGGCTGACCTGATCCAGGTTTCCGCCACGCGCCGATAGGTGCAGCCGGGCTCAAGCGCTGCCAAGGAAGTGACCCGCACGTCGGCAGCCGTCGTGATCGGCGGGTGGGAAGCGGGCAAAACGATGAGCACCTCCTCCTGGTAGATCGGCTCAGCATCAAGATCATCTGATATCTCTGACCATGCATCGACAATGTCGGCTGGCATCCGTGCGATCAAGGCGCAGTCGATTTCCTCGGCCAGGACAGCGCGGGCCAATTCCTCCGACGAACCCATTGTCAATCGGACGGCGATATCCGGATGGGCCAGATTGAATGCCTGCAGCACCAGTGGCAGACGTGTGGCGGCGGTACTTTCCATGCTGCCTACCCGCAGCATGTTGGGCATCGCCGAAGGCTTGAGCGCGTCGCGCGCTTCTTTGCCTAGCGCGAGCAGACGGCTGGCATAGGACCGAAACGTTCGACCATCGCGCGTCAAGGTCATCTTCTTGCCTTGGCGACTGAAGAGTTCGACGCCCAGTTCCTCCTCAAGGGCACGAACGCGGTTCGTCACATTGGATGGTGCGCGACCCGCCGCAGTGGCTGCCCGCGTCACGCTGGCATGCTCGGCGACCGCCAGAAAGATTTCGAGACTCGTGAAGTCCATTATCAGCCTGCAGGAAGAATGAAACTGCCTTATTGTTCTCGATGTCGGAATGACAATCAAGGCGGCCGCAGGAATTGGATTTCGAAACTTCGCCGGATCAAGAGAAAGGCAGACGATCATGAACGGAAACAATGAGGACGACATTTCGCCGACCTATTCGTCGTCACCATGTCGCATGAACGAGGTGGATCCTACCTATATCGGTCTCGGAGAGGCCGAACCGAACTCGACCTACGAATGGCGCAAACCGTTGCGTCAAGCGCTGATCAATTCGAGACAGACCCCACTTGCTGCGGAACGCGCAGTGTGGTCACAGGCGATCCAGGCGGCGATTGATCCACTCGTGCCTGACGTCGAGGGCAAGGCGATTGCTCTTTATTGGCCGTTTCGTGGCGAACCGGACCTGCGCCCCTGGATGAACGCGCTCGTTGAGCGCGGAGCCCTCTGTCTGTTGCCGGTCGTTGTTGCCAAAGCGCAGCCGTTGAGTTTTCGATCATGGCGACCGGGCGAACCGCTGGAAAGAGGCGTCTGGGGCATCCCGGTGCCGGCCGGCGGACAGCCTGTCGAACCGTCGGTCGTCGTTGCACCTGTGGTGGGTTTCGACAAGGACGGTTTTCGCCTGGGCTACGGCGGCGGCTATTATGACCGCACGCTGGCCGTTCTCAGGCCAAAACCACTTGTGATCGGAGTGGGTTTCGAACGGCAGAAGATCGAGAGCATTCGTCCGCAATGGCACGACATTGCCATGGACGCGATCGTCACCGAAATGCGGACACGGTTGCGAACATGAGGCCAATGCACGGGCCTGCGCCTACTCTCGGGCCGGTGGTCAAACGGTTGAAACCAACAGCCCCCCTAGCTGCAAATAGACGCAAAGGGCGACGGTCGAGATGATGAGCGAGGTCGTCTGCGACATCAGCCGGCCAGCCACAAGCGAAAGTCCCACTCCAAACAACACGGCTGCCACGCCAAGCCACAGACCCTGATAGCTGAACACCAGTCCGAGCGCGGTCAGGCCGACGGACGTCGCGACAGTTGCCCGCACCGCGTTGCCGCGCGCCACCTGGACATGCTCGCTCAATACGGAGCAGACCCCCTTGAGACTGAGCCCCATCGAAATGCTCAGCAACAGCGATAGCAGCAATCCATTCCACATCGTCTCTCCAACCCTTGAGCTCGTGCGCCAGATGGAGAGAAGCAAAAGGCGGGCCATCCGGCGACACCTCGCTTCGGCGCGCTTAAACCTACGCAAAAGGAAACGGTTTGCGGGAAAATCCGGCACGCGGCCGGGCAGATTGCCCGTTCGTTGTGCAGATCAAGCAATCGCAGCGAGGGCTTCAGCAAGATCATCCCTCAGATCCCGCTCGCGCAATTCACCTGAGCGTTCTTTGTTGGAACGCAAGTTCAATACGGCGAGATCGCGACCACCGCCGCTTTTCTCCCGCTCTGGCATGAATGCACTGCAGACAACGGATCGCCGCCGCTGCAAAGACCTGAGCGCGTTGCCGCAGACGCTTTTCGTGCTCGCGCTCGCAAAGGTCGAGGTGTCGCTCGATCAGGAATTCGCAGAGCACCGCTGCCGAAATTGGCTCACCCACTGGTCGCGGCACGAGCCCCGACGGCGCGGTAAAGGGAACATCGGCATCTCGCCAATGGCGAACGCTTCTGGACCCATGCCTTCGAATAAACGCGTGAGCGTCATTGCGGATGACGCAGTGAGCGCGGATCTCGGCATCGACCTTTTGAGCCAGGCGGGCAATCGGGCGCGCTTCAGTCTCGTGGCGTAGGAACCGGGCGCAACGGAAGTCAGGGCGACGTGGGCGGTCGTCAGCGACACGAACCATGGTTACCGTGACGGCGGCGCCAACTGGCCAGACGCTCGCGATCAAACGAGAAAACTTCGTCCATCACCGTTCCGTCGGCAGAAACCGTCGCGGTCCAGAGGCGACCCCCGCATCGCAACGTCAGTCTGAATGTTCCGGCGTGCTCACCTTGACCGATCTCGACCTGGCTTTTGACTTCCCCGCGGCTCAGGCGGTTCTTCAACTCCGCCGGCGGCAGGCGAAGTGCTGACGACATCGTTGCTGCCGGAACGGAAAAATCACCGCCGGCATCGCGCTCGACACGTAAAACCCGTCTTTTTGTCAGCGTCGGCATTGAACTGCTCTTCCTGAGGATGCGGCTCTCTCGACGAGGCGCAAAGCGCCGATGATCGCCCTCTTCGAGTTTCGATCTTCGCGCTACCAGCCAAGCCAAGGCAATAGCGAATGGTCGTAAAATGGGATCTCAGACCTGTTTCCACCGATGAAGGACTGTTGTGACAAATAAGGTTACGCGGGCATCCATCCTGATCACCATGGTCATCACGGCATGCGAGCTCACAGATCACAACAAAACCGCTTCCGGCCATCAGAAGGTCCTCGCCAGTCGCCGTTCATGCTTTCGTCGCGCAATGCGGAAATTTCCGCAAAACTCGCCGCCGATCTCCCCAACGTTGTCGTCTCAGTCGACAACCAGACGATCATCGATGAGTGCGATACCGTCGTCCTTGCGATCCGGCCGCAGATTGCCGAAGCGGTCATCCGCCCCCTCCGGTTCCGCAACGGCCAGAAGGTAATCAGCGTCATCGCCGCAACCGGCCGACCCGTGCTATCGGACTGGATCGGGGCGGACGTGCACCTGACCCAGGCTATTCCACTGCCTTTTGTGTCCAGGCGGAAAGGTGTCACGGCCGTCTATCCGCCGGATCGCGAAACCGCTGCGATCTTCAATTCGCTCGGCAACGCCGTCGAATGCGATACCAGGGAAGAATACGATCTCCTCGCGGCGGCGAGCGCCTTGATGGGCACATACTTCGGCATCATGCAGCGCACGACGGAGTGGCTCGCCGATCAAGGGCTGCCGGAAGGAAAAGCCCGCGCCTATCTCGCTCCCCTGTTCGTGGAGCTGTCACAAACGGCGGCCGCGGCGGGCGAGGACGTTGCTTTCATCGAGCTCAGCCGCGAGTTTTCCACCAAGGGTGGATTGAATGAGCAAGCTTTCCGGGACTTCGAGCAAGAAGGCGGATCAGACGCTCTGGCGCGAGCGCTTACCAATGTGCATGCGCGAATTAAGGGTTAGTTTTCGAGAGGATCGCCTTCATTGCCGCGATCGATGATCCGGAAAAATCCTGTTCGGTCCGCCTTTTCACAGTTGAACTGCCTTGCCTTGCATCCGCCGAGCGGGTGCCCTTGCATATCGGGACAATCCGATCTTGATGCCGACCAGCAGGGGGGCGGCGATCAGAAAAAGCAGGGCGACTGCGTTGAACGCAGCGTCGAAGGCAATCACCGTCGACTGACCTGTCACGACCCGGCCCAAAAGGCTCGTCGCGGCCCGGCTTGCGGCGGCTCCTTCCATCCCTTTCGCCATCAGCATGGCTGTGGTGGTCTTCAGCCGTTCGAGGACCGCAATCTCCCCTGCGGTTACGTCGGCGGCAAGCACTGCGACATTGGCGGCGACGTTGTGATCGATCAATGTCTGGAGGCCTGCGACCCCGATAAGTCCGCCAAGCTGGCGACCCGTATTGAACAAGCCGATCCCGGCAGCGAGATTTCGGCTGTCGAGGTTGCTGAAGGCAATCAGGGTAATCGATAGAAACAGGAAGCCAAGACCCAGACCGCGCAACAGGATCGCCGCCATCATGTCGTCCGCGCCACTCTCGCTGGTCGAGCCGGACAGCATCCACATCGCTCCCATGATCATCAGGATGCCAAAGGGCACCGTGGCAAAAGGAGGAAGGTGGCAGGCCTGCATCAGGAAGGCGGCCAGAAGAAGCGCGCCGATGAAGAGTGCGCCGCTCGGCAACAGGAGCTGCCCGGCGTCGGTAGGGGTGAACGCGAGAACGGACACGGCAAATGACGGAATGAGGAAGGCGCTCCCGAACAATGCGGCGCCGGCAACGAAGCTGACGATGAAGGCGAAGCTGAAATCCTCCGATCTGAACAGGGTAAAGTCGAGCAGGCCCTGACCTTCAGCGAGTATCTGCTGGCCGAGAAACGCCAGCAGCGTGGCCGTACCAATCACCGTTAGCCACAGGATGCGCGGCTCCTCGAACCAATCCCATCGGCTGCCCTGGCCGAGGACATAAGTGCCGCAGAAGAGCGTGACGGACATCAATGTGAAGCCGATCCAGTCAAACGGTCGTTGCGCGGTCCTGGCGGGCATTGGTCCGTCTGCAATCAGCAGGAGCCCGGCCGCAGCAAGCGACACCGGGACGATGCTGAAGAAGATCCACATCCAGGATTGGCTGTCTAATAACCATCCCTGAAGGGCCGGCGCGATCGTCGCGGGCGCGACAACGGCTCCCATGGCGAACAATGCTTGCAGCACCGGCTGGCGGGTTCGAGGATAGGCAAGGAAGATAATCGCCTGGCCGCTAACCAGCAGGGTGCCGCCGGAGAAGCCCTGGATCAGGCGAAGGCCGACCAGCAGGTCCAGGCGAGCTGTCATGGCGGCAATGGCGCACGCCATGCCCATGGCAAGTGTCGAGCCAAGGATCAGCGCCCGTGGATTGATGCGGCTTAGCAGCCAAGGGGTCGCCATGAAGCCGATGAGCTTGAGAGTGGTGTATCCGATGTCCAGCCAGGCGAACTCATCAGGCGTTGCATAGGTGTCACCGATGATATCACCGCGCCCCAGCGACAGGGCGGTGCTGGCAATCGCCTCCGTCAGTGCGGCAAGCACGATGCCCGCGACAAGAAGGGCCCCGGTTGTCGACCTCTCACGGCTCGGGATTGCGGTAACGCCCGTCGTCATGATCCCCTCCCCAGCTCGATCGCTACGCGCGCGGAAAGGCCTGGCACGAGACGGCCGGGAAGCGGATTGCCGGCAAAGCGGATCTTCACCGGAACGCGCTGGACGACACGAACGAAGTTGCCTGTGGCGTTGTCGGCAGGGAGCAGGCTGAAGGCAGACCCGCTGCCGGGCGCAAAACTGTCGACCACGCCCTCAAGGGCCTCGTTGGGATAACCGTCAACGCGAATGCGAGCGCGCTGGCCGGGCCGGATATGTTCGAGCTGGGTTTCCTTGAAGTTCGCCACGACCCACACGCCGGCGACCGGAACGATATCGAGCAAAGCGTTGCCCGGCGCAACAAGCCTGCCGACGCGAACCTGGCGGTTGCCGACAACACCGGAGACAGGCGCGCGAACCACTGTGCTTTCGAGATCGATCTGGGCTAAATCGCGAGCCGCCTCTGCCTGCGCCACGGCCGCAACGGCCGCTTCGCGCTGCGCTGCCAGGACGGCGATGCGTTGCTGTTGAGCCTCGACCGTTGCGGAGGCGGCGGATACGCTCGCCTCGGCTCTCGACCGCGCCGCGTCGCTTTCATCGACATGCGCCTGACTGATCGTGTTGCTGCGAATAAGCTCACGTCGACGCCCATAGGCCTTGGTCGCCAGATTCATCTCAGCGACGGCCGAACGTCTCTGAGCTTCGGCCTGTCGAATGAGCGCCCGCTGAAGCTCAGACTCCGCATTAACATTGATGAGGCGGGCTTGAGCGGCTTCCACATTCGCGACCGCCTGGGCAAGCCGTGCCCTGTAATCTCGATCGTCGATCCGGAACAGCACCTGCCCTGTGCCTACGGTCTGGTTGTCGTCAACCTCCACCGTCGTGACGTAGCCCCCAACTTTTGGGGCAAGCGAGGTAACATCTCCGCGCACATATGCATTGTCGGTCGATACCTCGCCGCTCGGACGAGCCCAGGCCCATCCGCCAGCAACGGCTATCACGGCGCCAAGGCACAGAAGCAGACCGACGACCTTTTTCTTGTTGGCTGGCGCGACGGCGCCACCGATCGCGGCGCGCTTGCCTGCGACGATGGCGGCCTTGTCCTCGAGCGAATCCATTTTCTCAGTTCCTGCTGGGTGTGGGTGACCGCGGGGCAGCCTTTAGACGGGAATTGCCGAAGGCTGCCCGCGCAGAAAAACGTTCGATGCGGCTATTCGCCGATGGGCGTGGTCAGTTCCTTTTCGTCGGTGTCGACGATGAACACCGCGAGCAATCGCGCCGGCTTCGTGTCGCTGGCGTTCGCGCTGACGCCGTGACGAGCGCCGGGCTCCTCGTAGAAGTTCTCGCCGGCTTCGTAGACCCGTTCCGGCGCGCCATTGACGCTGCTGCGGATCGAGCCTTCAAGCACCGTTGCGTAGATGAAGGCGGAGTCCGGATGCGTATGGCCGGGCGATGCGCCGCCCGGCCCATATTCGACGAGCACTCCCTTCATGCTCTTGCCGGGGGCATTCGGAAGGGCGTGATCGAAGACGATCGTCACCTTGCCCTCCGGCTGATCGGCGGCCGACGCCGTGGTGATCGAGAGCGCGGTCAGGGCAAAGGCCTGAAGTAACCGTGTAAGCATTGTCATTCTCCTTCGAGAGTATCTATCGGGAAGTGGCGCCCGGTCCCGGGCGAGGCTCTACTGTTTTGTCCGCGCAAGCCTCAGTGTGCGGCTTGCTGGCCGAGCCAGTCCTCGAAGCGGATCCTGCCGAGGCGCGGTTTTTCGCCTGGTGTCAGCGACTGATCGGCGAGCACGGCGCCGAAGTAGCGTGCGTGAACGTCGGGCACGACCTTGCGCGTGTCGCGCTTTGCCTTCAGGAAGCGCCTCACCAGTTCATCGAGCGGAACAGCCTCCGGGCCGGCGACTTCGACCGTGCCGTTGACCGGCGGTGCGAGCGCGACATCGGTGAGCGCGGCCGCCACGTCGTCGGACGCGATCGGCTGGAAGAGCGCCGGCGACAGGCGGATCTCGCCATCGACGGTGGCCGATTGCGCAATGCCGTCGACAAACTCGAAGAACTGCGTGGCGCGCAGGATGGTGTAGGGAATGCCGGACGCCTTGATGAGGTTTTCCTGCGCGATCTTCGCTCGGAAGTAGCCGTTGTCCGGAAGCCGCTCGCTGCCGACGATCGACAGGGCGATGTGATGGCGAACGCCCGCCGCGGCTTCGGCCGCCAGCAGGTTACGACCCGAGGTCTCGAAAAACTCCAGCACGGCCTTGTCTTCCCAAACCGGCGCATTCGCCACGTCGACAACGATCTCGGCTCCATCCATCGCTCCCGCGAGGCCCTCGCGGGTAATGGTATTCACGCCCGTGTTGGGGGCGGCTGCGAGCACGTCATGACCGCGCTCGCGCAGGTTCTTCACAAGTTTCGATCCGATGAGGCCGGTGCCTCCGATGACGACGATCTTCATGGGTTTTCTCCGCTCTTCCCGACCGCAACCATTGCCGTCTATGCAAATGGAGAGTACCTGCGGGTATGCGAGAAGTCCTTGCGGCAGGCTTGAATTGCCCTTGGAGGATGCTTGAATATATGTCCAAGACGCCTGCCTGGCCGACGCCCTTGCGGGCGGGTGGGCGGGCCAGGCGTTCGCCATCGATGTCAGATATTTTTCGTCAGTTGCCTCGGCCGGGAGCCGGTGGCGCGCGGTCAGGGATGCCGGCCTTGCGGTTCATGTTTGGAGACTACGTGCTCGATCAGGAGCGCAGGGAACTGACCTTGCGCGGGCAAGTCGTGGGCGTTGGACCGCAGGTCTTCGACCTTCTGCTGCCCCTCGTGGCGAACCGCAACCGGGTCGTCAGCAAGAACGACCTGCTGGAGGCGGTGTGGGGCGGCCGGGTGGTCTCGGAATCGACGATCACCAGCCACATCAACGCGGTTCGCAAGGCCATCGGAGACAGCGGCGAGGAGCAGCGCCAGGTTCGCACCATCGCGCGCAAGGGCTTCCGCTTCGTGGGCGACATCGCAGTCGATGAGACCGGACAGGCGCGCCAGCCTGGCGGGGCTGGCGCCACTGAAGACGCCTCCGACAGATTGAAGGAGCAACCGTCTGCGCTCGTACTTCCGGACAAGCCATCCATGACCGTCCTGCCGTTCCAGAACCTGAGCGGCGATCCGGAGCAGGAGTATTTTGCCGACGGCGTGGTCGAAGACATCATCACGGCGTTGTCGCGCATCCGCTGGCTGTTCGTCATCGCGCGCAATTCGAGCTTTACCTACAAGGGCCGAGCGGTGGATGTGAAGGAAGTCGGCCGGGAACTGGGCGTGCGCTATGTGCTCGAAGGCAGCCTGCGCAAGGCCGGCAGCCAGGTGCGCATCACCGGGCAACTGATCGACGCCACGACCGGCGCGCATCTGTGGGCAGAGCGCTTCGAGGGCACGCTCGACAACATCTTCGAACTTCAGGATCAGATTTCGGCAAGCGTCGTCGGCGCGATCTCGCCGCAACTCGAACGGGCGGAAATCGAACGCGCCAAGCGCAAGCCGACGGAAAGCCTGGATGCCTACGACTACTACCTGCGCGCCATGGCGAAGCTGCATATCGGCACCCACGAAGCGATCGAGACCGCACGCACCCTGTTCTACAAGGCAATCGAGCTCGACCCCGAATTTGCATCAGCCTATGGCGGGGCGGCCTGGTGTTATTTCTGGCGCAAGCTGAACGGCTGGATGGTCGACCGACCCCGCGAGATCGCCGAAGGCGTGCGGCTGGCGCGGCTGGCCGTGGAACTTGGCCGGGATGATGCGGTGGCGCTGACGCGAGGCGGGCACGCGCTCGGGCATCTTGCCGGCGATCTTGACGGCGGCATCGCGCTCATCGACAGGGCGCGGCTGCTCAATCCCAATTTTGCCCCCGCCTGGTTCCTCGGCGCGGCGCTGCGCGTTTTCCGTGGTGAAACGGGGAGCGCGATCGAGGATCTAGCCCATGCCGTTCGCCTGAGCCCATTGGATCCGGAGATGTTTCGCATGCAGGCCGCGACGTCTCTCGCGCATTTTTTTGCCGGGCGCTTCGATTCCGCCTCTGCCTGGGCGGAGAAGGCGCTCGGGAACTTGCCGAGCCTGCTGGTCGCAGCCGCCCTGTTGGCGTCGAGCCAAGCGCTTGCGGGAAGACAAGAGGAAGCGCGGCAGGCGATGCAGCGCCTGCGCACGCTCGACCCATCCTTGCGCATCTCCAACCTCAAGGACTGGCTTCCGATCCATCGCTCGGAGGATTTTGGGCGGTTCGCCGATGGCCTGCGCCGGGCGGGGTTGCCCGAGTGACCACGGCGCGATTTCTCCCCGCCGACGCTTCGTCGGATCACGGTCCCCCGCCCGCACGCAAGTCAGAACTTGGGCCGGTGCGGCAGCATGTGCACCAATAACCGCACCCTGGCTCTCTCCGCACTCGCTGTTGAAGGCATGACCTATTCGGCAGGCTGCCGCTGTGCCCCTAAGACGGAAGCGACATCCTCCCGAAATGCCTCCTCGCCAATCGGGCCAACGAGAGCGGTGCCTTCCATCATCTGGACCTATCGCGCAGATTGCCCCCATATCCCATCAGCTGGCGCGTGTACTCCTCCGCTGGTGCAAACGATATCTGTTCGGTCGAGCCGGCTTCGACGACCCGACCGCTGCGCATGACGACGAGCGTATCGGAAACATGCCGGACAACCTTGAGATTGTGCGTGACGAACAACATCGACAGCCCCAACTCCTGCTTGAGGTCGGCCAATAGGTTGAGGATCTGGGCCTGCACGGAAATGTCGAGTGCCGAGGTCGGCTCATCGAGAATGAGGAGCTTGGGCTGCAGCACCAACGCTCGCGCGATGGCGACACGCTGTGCCTGCCCACCTGAAAGTTCCCGCGCCCGACGGCTGAGGAAAGTGCCGGGCAGCCCACAACGTTCGAGCATGTCGGCTGCACGCTCACGCAGCTCCTGGGCAGGGACACGGCCTTGTGCCGTCATAGGTTCCGCCAGGATTTCCGCGATGGTCAGCCGCGGACTAAGGGAGAGGAAGGGGTTTTGCGCAACGACGCCGATCGCGCGGCGGCGCTCGCGCAAGACCTGTTCCGGCAAGGCCAGCCAGTCGTCGCCGTCGAGCCGGATGGTGCCGCTTTCGACCGGAACAAGCCGCAGGATGGCCCGCAGCAGACTGCTCTTGCCCGAGCCGGATTCACCGACGAGACCAAGCGTGCTGCCGCTCGCCAGTTCGAGGCTAATTGCGTTCACAGCCGGTGGCGGCGGGGCCGAGAAAAAGCCCGTTCGGCGATAGCGCACCACGAGATCGCGTATCTGCAGCAACGGCTCATCCATGGTGGGGCTCCAGGTGGCATGTCCAACAATGCTGCCCATCGCCCCGCTGCGGTGGCTTCGCCTCGCGACAGATCGGCAAGGCGCTTGCGCAACGCGGCGCGAAAGCACAGCCCTGGATCACGGCAAAGGGAGGTGGAATGTGGCCTTCGATCGACGCCAGCTTCTCGCCTTTGGCCACCGCATCCGGCAGTGCGGCGAGCAGAGCCCGTGTGTAGGGATGGCATGGCGTCGCCAAGAGCTCGCTCGTGCGTCCGGTCTCCACCGTATGGCCGGCATAAAGCACGGTGGCGCTGTCGCAACATTCGACAACAACGTCCATATCGTGCGTGATCATCAGCACCGTCAGTGCACGCTCGCGAACAAGCCGCTTCAGCAGCGCCAGCACCTGCGCGCCGACCGTCACGTCGAGCGCAGTCGTCGGTTCGTCGGCGATGATGAAGTCGGCGCCGGTCGCAAGCGCCTGCGCGATGACCACACGCTGCTGCATGCCGCCCGAAAGCTGATGCGGATAGCTCTTCAGGACCCGCCGCGGGTCCGGAAGACCGGTCGCCGCCAGCAATTCCTCGGCCGCTGCGCGCCGCTGGAAGCGCGGCAGGCCGCTGTGGCTCTTGAGCACATCGTCCATTTGCCTGCCGATCCGCAGCACCGGGTTGAGAGCTGCGGCCGGGTCTTGCGAAATCATGGCAATGCGCCGACCGCGCAGGCTTTTGGCGACATCGAGAAGATTGAGGCCGTCGAAGCGAAAGACGTCGGCCGAAACGCGCGCACTTTGCGGCAACAGGCCGAGCAGCGCCATGCCGGAGATGGTCTTGCCGCAGCCGGATTCCCCGATCATGCCATGGATCGTCCCGCGCTCGATCGTCAGGTCGACGTGACGAACAGCATGGATGGGATTGTGGAGGCTGCCAAAGCGGATCGACAGGTCCTTGATTTCAACGAGCGGCATCGCCCAGCCCTCCATCGTCGCCGCGCAGCGCGTCTCCCAGCACCGAAAAGGCAAGCGCAAGCACGAAGATGGTCACGCCCGGGGCAGCGGCGTACCACCAGCGCAGCGGAAAGAAGGAGCGACCGGCATTGACCATCTGCCCCCAGTCGGCCGTCGGCGGCAGGATGCCAAGTCCAAGAAATGACAGCGCTGACGCCGTCAGGAGTGCCGGACCGAAATCAAGCGCCGCCTGCACGGCGAGCGGCCGGCTGGTGCTCGGCAGGATGTGACGCAGGATGATCGTGCCATGAGAGACCCCCATCACCCTTGCCGCCTCGACATAGGGCTGGCCGCGCAGGACGAGGACTTCGGCACGCGCCAGCCGCGCATACCACGGCCACCAGGTGACGGCGACAGCAACGGTCGAGTTGACCATGCCCGCTCCCATGGCCGCCGCCATGAGAACCGCGAGCAAAAGCGCCGGGAAAGCCAGGAAGACATCGGTGACGCGCATCAGCGCATCATCGATCCACCCGCCGAAATAGCCCGCCAACAGGCCGACAGGCAGCCCGATTGCCAGCGAAAGGGCAACGATCAACATGCCTGTCGTCAAGGAGACACGAGCGCCATAGATGACCCGGCTGACCATGTCGCGCCCAAGATGATCGGTACCCAACCAATGCTCGGCCGACGGCGGCATCAGCTTGTCGGTGATATTGGGCGTGCCCATGCCCTGTGCCGGAAAGGGCGCGACCACAGGTGCAAGGATCGCCAGGAGAAAACAGAAGACGATGATCCCGAGGCTGATGGAGCCGGCCCAGCCCAGCCGCTTGAAAAGACTGCGCATCATAGGGCCACCCTCGGATCAAAGATCGCCTGTGCAAGGTCGATCAGGAGGTTCATCGCGACATAACAGATCGTCACCACCAGGGTTGCCGCCGCGATCACTGGAAAGTCTTTGGACAGGATCGCCTCGGAGACATAGCGGCCAAGGCCGGGCCAGGCGAAGATGATCTCGACCAGCACGGCTCCAGTCAGCGCATAGGCAAAACTCAGGCCGACAACTGTCAGCGCGGGACCCATGGCGTTCGGCAGCGCGTGTCCGAAGAGGATGCGCGACCCCGACAGGCCGAGCGCACGCGCGGCCACGATATGCCGTCGCTGCAGGATCTCGATCATGGCCGATCGAGTGAGCCGCATGGCCACACCAGCGGGATAGCTGGCAAGGGTCAATGCCGGCAACACGAGATGCGACACGGTATCGAAGAACGCCGCGGGGCGCCCGGCCAGGAGCGAATCCACCAGGTTGAAGCCAGTGACGGTTGGCAGCGGCGCAAGCACCGCGAACTCCTTTGACAGTCGGCCCGAAAGCGGCAGGATGCCAAGCCACTGCGCAAAGAAAGCCTGCAGAAGCATGGCCAGGAAGAAGGTGGGCATCGCCACAGCGGCAATCGAGCTTAGTCCGCCCAGCCGATCGAGCAGCCCGCCGCGCCCGGCTGCCGTCAGCACACCGGCCGGCACCCCGATCAACAGCGCCAGCACAGTGGAGAAGACAGCGAGTTCCAGCGTCGCCGGCAGAAAGACGGACAAGTCGTCGGCGATCAACCGCCGCGTCTTGTAGGAAGCGCCGAATTCTCCGGTAGCCATTCTGGCGGCGAAGGAGAAGAAGCGTTCATGCAGCGGCGCATCGAGCGCCAGCACCCTGCGCGCCGTCTCGATCTGTTCAGCCGTCGGCCGAGGACCGGCATAAAGTGCCGCCGGATCGGAGGGCACCACCTGGGCCACGACGAAGACCAGCAGAGTGACACCGAGCACGACGAAGACCGAGAGAACCAACCTTCGCAACAAATAACGCATCAGGTGCATGACGCCTCGCTCCCCGCCTCAGCGGCTCAGTTCGTGGACGAAGGTCACATGGCCATAGGCCGGGTTGTCAGCGTAGTTCTTGATATCGGCGCGAATGATGTGAACATTCGGCTTGTCGACGACAAAGACGGCAGCCGCCTCTTCGATCAGGATGCGCTGCGCCTTTTTGAAGGACGCCTCCGCAGCATGCCTGTCGGTCGCCGATCGTGTGTTGGCCTCATCAATCAGCTTGTCGAATTCCGCATTGGCGTAATAGCCGAGGTTGAAATTCGGCGCCGTCTCGGAATGGAAGAGATTGAACAGGTAATCGTAGGGCGTGACGAAGGTCGGCCACCAGTACATGAGGAAGATATCCTGCCCCGCCGCGGGATCGGCCTTGGCCAGTTGCCATTGCGCCTCCCAGGCCATCGGCTGCAGCGTCAGCGTAATGCCCAACTGCTCGAGATTGGCCTTCCAGAGTTCGCCGGCCAGCGCTTCGAGCGCGTCGCCGGTCGCATAGGTGAGCGTCAGCTCCAGTCCGCCTTCGGCAATGCCGGCTTCCGCCAGCAATGCCCGTGCCTTCTCGATGTCCGTTACCGGGATCGGCGCCTCCGCATCGTGCCCCCAGATACCAGGCGGAATGACCCCCTTGGCACGGGCGCCAAGGCCAGCGGTTCCGGCGGCGATGACGTCGTCATAGGGAAATGCGATGGACAGCGCCTGGCGGACCTTGACGTTGTCGAGTGGAGCACGGCGCGTGTTGTACATGCCCACCAGCGTTTCGAAGGACGGGTTCGCCACGACAGCCAGTTCCGGGCGTTCCTTCAGGCTTTCGAGATTGTCGTAGGGAATGCCGAAGGTCCAGTCGGCCTCTCCGCTTTCGAGCTTGTTCTGCGCCAGCACCACATCTTCGATGACCTCGAAGACCACCTTGTCGAAGGCGCCCTGCTGCCACCCGCCCCAGTAACCTTCGTTGCGGGTGAGGATCGCGCGTTGGCCGGGCTCGTAGGATTCGATCTTGTAAGGGCCGGTGCCGGCGCTGTTGCCGGCGTTGAACCAGGCATTGTCCTTGTCGATCGAGGCGGGGCTATAGATCCAAGCGGCAAAGCCGGCTGCCGCGGTTATGTCCATTGGCTGCGCCGTCTTGAGACGCATGATCACTGTTGCGGCATCCGGCGTCTCGATCGTCTCGACCGGCGCCCAGATGAAGGAGGCGCCGCCGGCTATCTTCTTGGTCCGTTCGATCGAGGCTTTTACCGCCTGCGCGGTCAGCTCCGCCCCATCATGGAACTTGATGCCGGGGCGCAGGCGGAATGTCCAGGTCAGGCCGTCCGGCGAGGACTGCCAGCTTTCGGCCAGCAAAGGCTCCACCTTGGCCTCGACACCGTCGCGTGCGGGAATGTAGCGCGTCAGGGTTTCGTAGGTATTGGCCAGCACAGCACCGTCATTCGAAAACGAGGTGGCGGGGTCGAGATCGGGAAAGCCCGCGGGATAGGCGAGCGTGAAGATCGACGTGCCATCGGCGGCCATCGCCTGGCGCCCACGCAAGGCAGGCACCCCGGCACCGAAGGCAAAAGCAGCAAAACCAGCAGTTTTCAGCAGATCACGACGGTTCATCACAGTGCTCCCACGGGAGCCGAAGAGGTTTCGCGCTCCATCTGTTTGTCGTTGACATAGGCATGCACGGGCTCGGCCATGTTCGGCTTGCCCAACGGCTCAAAATCAAACCCGTAGCCGAAAGCACGCGGGCCGACGGACGCAAGCGCCCGCTCGGTGCGCAACAGCGCCGGCGACGGGATCGCGAAGACGCTGACACGCAGACCGTAGCGCTGCTCTTCCGTGGCGATCGGCCGCCCCGTTTCACTGTCGACCATGCAGATCAGGTCGGGGACCATTGCCAAAGTCCGCCCGTCCTCGCGTGCGACCAGATATTCGTTCTGAATGTCGACCTCGACCGAACGGCCCGAGAACTGACCCAGTCCGGCGATCGTCATCCGCCCGCGCACGAAGCCGCCCTCGATCTTGCGACCGATATCGATGACCTTGCCCTGCAGGAGCAGCGTTCCGCCTTCCTGGTTCAGCACGGCAGCCACCGGGTCCGTCTTGGCAGCGCGCGCTGCAAGGACGGCATCGCCGAGCCGCCAAGCCTGGCTCACTGTGTGCGGAACGCCGAAACGGCGGACGAAATCACCGGTCATCGGCGCCGTGCACATATGCGCTGTGCACCCCATCGCAATCGTTCCGGCACGCATCAGCTTTTCCAGCATTTCCGGGCTGGTCGCTTCGGTGACGACGAGCACATTTCCGGAGGCATCGGCGAGTGCAGAGGGTGCAGAGGGATGGCCGTTGATGAAGAACGTGGTCATCTGCACTTCGGGAAAGGCGCGCCCCATGCCGTCGGCATCGACGACCGGGATGTCGAGTTTTGCCGCGGTGATCATCGGCGAGATGCCATTGGCCCCGCCGATCTCATCGGCGATGACGGCGTCGATCTGGCGGCCGATCAGCGCTTCGATCGAGCGCAGCACCCGTATGCCTTCGTCGCCCTCTTCCATCTTTTCGATGCCGACGGTCGGCGCACCGATGCCGCCAAGCGCCAATATCATGGAATCCGGCGCCAGGTCGGCCGGGCGGACCACCCTGATTTGGCGCCCCTGCCGAAGTTGCGCCTTGGCCATCAGCGCGCCGAGATAGGGGCTGCCGCCGCCACCGGTGCCGAGGATGCCGGCACCAAGCGCGATCCGGTCGATATCGGTTTCCTGCAAGTTCCAGAACTTCATGGGTTGAGATCCCCTACCACCTTGGCCGCGATCCGCATGGCATTGCCGGGCAGATAGGAGAGCGGCGTTTCATCGATTTCGGCGAGCGTCACGGTTGCTTCTGCCGCCCCTGCTTCGACAGCACGCCGGCGCGCCTCGGCGATAACGCCATCAAGCGCCGCCTGTCGCGACTGGCCATCAAGCGACACGATGTTGTCGACTTCCCCGGAGACCTGGGCGATCGCTGCACCGATGGCGTTTGCCGAACCGAAGTGGTCGGGCCGCAACGAGACGCTCGTTCCCTCCAAGAGGCCATCGACCAGCACCGAGCCGCCGCCGACAAGGATCGCCGGAATGGGCTCAGGCCCCGGCTTCATCTGGTCGACAACGGCCTCGACATCGCTTTTCATCTTGGCAAGCGCAGCCGCCACCATTGCGCCGTCGAGATGTTTCAGTCGCGTCTTGTCGCCAAGATCGACGAGCCCGGCGGCAGCGGCGACATCGGTCGCCGTCAAAGTGTCCCCGCCAAAGCAGAGCGCCTTTTCCGGCAGACGGAAGCCAACAGACTCTGGCCCGATGCGCAATCCACCCTCGTCACGCACGAGGCTGCCGCCCCCGAGGCCGAAGGAGAACACGTCCGGCACCCGGAAATTGGTTGGTACGCCGGCAATCGATGCACCCTCGCCGCGGCTGCGCGGGAAGCCGCCGATCAGCATGCCGATATCTGTCGTCGTGCCGCCGATATCGATGACGACGGCATCTTTCAGGCCGGTAAGGAAAGCCGCACCGCGCATGGAATTGGTCGGGCCGGAAGCGATGGTGAAGACGGGAAAGCGCTCTGCATAGTCCGCCGACATCAACGTGCCGTCATTCTGGGTGAGGTAGAGTGGGCAGGACAGTCCGAGCTCGCCGAAGGCCTGGCGAAAGGCCGCGATTGTCTCATGCCCGATGCGGTGGAGGCTGGCATTGAGGATCGCGGCGCTCTCACGCTGCAAAAGCCCGGTGCGGCCAATGCGGTGGGACAGGCTGATTGAGGCGCCGGGCAATTCCTCGGAGACGATTGCAGCCGCCTCCTGCTCCATACGGGAGTCAACCAGTGCAAACACCGAGCAAATGGCAATTGCGCCGATACCGCGGTCGCGCCAGTCGCGGCAGGCCTGCCGGATCGCATCGGCGTCGAGCGATGCGATCGCCGAACCATCGTAGTTCACGCCGCCGCCGACAAGTGCGGCGCCGCCATCAACGACAAGCCTGAGATCTTCGGGCCAGTCGATCATCGGAGGCAGTGCCCGCGTGGAAGAGCCACAGAGCCTCAGCACGCCGGTGCGCTGCAGGCGGCGGCGCTCGACCAAGGCATTGAGAAAATGCGTCGTGCCGATCATCACTGCGCCGACCTGATCACCAGGGATGCCCGCAGCCGAAAGCACCGACCGGATCGCGCCCGAGACGCCATCGGTGACATTCTCCGTCGTCGCCGTCTTCACCGTCGCAAGAACTTCGTTGCCCCGCAGCAGCGCCGCGTCCGTGTTCGTTCCTCCGACATCCACGCCAATGCGCAAACGCTCCGTCATTTAGTCCTCCTGGCGCGGCGCCCCGCTCCGTTTGCCGACGGCTCGCGCTGGCTCAGCGCCGTCGTGCGAGTGCCGTAGATCTTGTACATCCGTAGGATCATGTTGGTGACGACCCGGTGCACCCCGGGGATCTTGCCGACAGTGCCCTCGGTGAATTCGAAGAGTTCGGCATTGGTATCGAAAAAGACCGAAGCAGCGAGCGCGTAGCGCCCGGTGATCGCCGCGAGATATCCGACCTCGTCATACTCGCCGAGTTCGGCTGCGACCTCATCGGCCTTGCCCGGCTCGACCTCGATCAACAGCTCTGCCTGAACGTCACGGCCGATGGCCGTTGGATCGGGAATGGCGCCGATAACGATGTGCCGGTTCTGCAGGAGCGCGGCGATGCGGTTACGCACCGTGCGTTCGGAAACATTGCCGATGCGCGCGGCGATTTCCGATGCGGAAAGCCGCCCATCCTCGGTCAGCATGGAAATGACCGTTCGGTCGAGCTCGTCCAGATCGTCTCGGTTCGTCACCAGCTGCTCCTCAGGCTTATCTAACCAACAGCTTATTTTCCGAACCGGCATAAAGTCAATTACATTATTCCGAATCGGCATAAAATATTTCCAAGGTGCCGTTTCGGAAAACATATTATTGCCATAGCGGCAACTCTCAGCGACTGCGCAGCAGATCGGCAAGGTGTCGCGCGAAGACACCCTGCTTGCTGGATCGGGACGGTGGGGGCGAAGTGAGCGAAGAGCGTATCGGTGGCGTCGAGAGCCGCTTCCCGTGCTGTGATCCTGAGACGGACGCTGCCGCCCTCGTCGCTGAGAGCGAAATCAAGCCGCCCGAAGTTTTGACGCCATCGCCCAGGCACTCGGCGACATCTGCAACCTCTCCGGCGTGGATAATGCCGCAACGGCTCCAAGACCGCCGGATATGAGGCCAATTAAACGCGACAAGCGCCAGGACACGCAGGCGACAATTTATCTAAAGACCTGGGCTAAGTACCATGCGCCCCAAACTGCCGGGGCTAGAAACGAGGCGTAAGGAATGCGTCGCCCTGCCGGCCAATGACCGTGCTTCATCGTCGAACCCAGTACGAACAAAAGCGCGCCCAAAGTTGCACAAAAAACAACCAACGCAAAATTTTCCCAGCCGATCCAAATACCTGCAGCAGCGCCGAGTTTGATATCGCCCAGTCCTAACCCCTCGACACCGCGGAGCCTGAAATAGAACTCTCGCACCAACAGCAATGCCCCGCCGGTCAGTGTGGCATCGCGGGCGATCTGAAGGAGAGTTCGCGACGTCGCCACTCCCACCGGATCGACGCCAACGAACCATGCTGTGATACCGATAACGGCGACCATCGCATTCGTAAAATCCGAAACCCTGAGGCTTCGCCAATCCTGAAGCGTGATAGCTGTCATGCAGCCAGCAAGGAGCACCGACAGAAATACTCGCGCCGCTTCGAGGGTTGCGAGCCCAACCACGAGCGCAGCCACGGTCGCGACGACGACCGGAAGTAAGTCCGGGCCAATGTGCTTGGAAAGCAGCACTACTTCAATGCTTTCGAGCCCATGCCCCACATCCGCCCCTGCAGCTCCTCGGCAACGCTCTGCGCATCGCGTGAATCGCGGATGACCATCGGCCTGATCATGATCAGCAGCTCGGTTCGCGCATTCGACCGGTTTTTGCTGCCGAACAGGCTACCGACGTGCTTCAGGCGGCTGAGGAAGGGAATGCCGTCTTTCCCGCGCTCCTGCGTTTCGCTGATCAAGCCGCCAAGCAGCACCGTCTGGCCGTCGAGGACCGATACCGAACTCGAAATGCTTCTGTTGGAGATGACCGGCGTCAGGCTGTCGCCATTGGTTGCGTTCGATATTTCCTGGTCGATTCTCATCGCCACCACGCCGTTCTCGGCGATCCTCGGGCGCACGTTCATGATGATGCCGGTGTCCCGGTATTCCACCTGGTTGCTGACCGGCGCATCGGCGGTTTCGACGGGCACAACCGTACGTGTAATGATCGGAATCTGATCGCCGACCTGGAAGCGCGCGACTTCGTTCTCGACCACCACCAGCGACGGCGACGACAGTATCTGAACGTCAGTGATCTTATCCAGCGCGCTGATGATCACATCCGGGCTGCTTTCCGAACCCAGGACGAAGTTGAAGCCGGGAACCTCGCGGGCAACGTTGTCGGCCAGAACCTTGAACAGACCGAACGATCCGTTGTCGGTGCCCAGACCGACCGATTTGCTCTTCACGAAATACTGGACGCCGAAGCGCAGTTCGTCGGTGAGCCGAACCTCCGCCATCGTCACACTGATCGCGACCTGCAGCTGAGGAACGTCGATCCGCGTCAGGGCGGCAAGCACGCGCTTGCGCATCTCGAGATCGGCGTAGATCACGATCGAATTGTTGGATGGATCTGAGCGGATGCGAACCGGCTCGGCCCCAAGCTCCGGTTCCAAAGGAGCGCCAAAGCGCGCCGGGTCAATGTCGACGACATCTTCGCCGGTGGCCGCTGGCTCCTGCGTGGCTGCTTCATCGGGCGCCGCCTGCTCTTCGCCTTCAGCCTCTTCGTTGGCCGCAAACAGGCGCTGCAGAAGTTCGGCAATCTTCGTCGCGTCGCGATATTTGACGCGATAGACATGAACGCTTTGCCCGAGATCAGGATTCTCCCGGTCGAGACGGCGGACCCAGGTGTGGGCGCGTTCCGTCAGTGTCCGGTTCTGCGAAACCGCCAGGACTGCACGCAGCCGCGGCATCGACATGAACTGTATGACGTTGTCGCCATTGCCGCCTTTGCTGGCGAAAATCCGCTCAAGCTCGGGAATGACGGCTTCGGGGCGGGCATGCTGCAGCGGCAGGACTGCCACCGACTGATCCTTCATCCAGTCGACGTCGAATGCCGTCACCGTCTCCAGCGCCGCCTCGCGATCCGGCCCGCTGCCGGCGATCAGAATCGCGTTGCGCGTGGTGTCAATTCGCAGCGAGCCCGGACGCGCGCCGAAGCCGTCGACGAGTCGCGAAAGCGCCTGCGCCGAAACATACCTCAGCGGCACGACCGTAATGCCAAAGCCCGTCGGGCGACCTTTCATGCTGACCTGGCCGGCGACCGAAGATCCAGCCTCGACGATCTGAAAGGCACTGCCGCGCCGAACCAGATCGGCACCATTCATTTCAAGCAGCGTTTCGAGAATGGACATCAGGTCGTCACGGGGAACCGGCCGCGCGCTCGACAGCGTCACCGTCCCACTTACCGTTGGATCGATCGTGTAAGTCTGGCCAAGCGTATCGCCAAGGATGGCTTGCACGACGTCACGAAGCTCGGCCCCCTGAAAATTCAGATTGACACTATCGCCGCTTGCACCTTCCCCGCCACCTGGAGCGGCGACAACCCCGAGGCGAGAGCTTGAATAGATCGCCGGCTGGCGGGCGTCTGCCGATCCGGCAGACGCATAGCCCATCGTCGAATTACCACCATTTCTGAGTGTGCGCGCCTGCAGGTCCGCGCTTGTCACCGAGCCAAGGATCGAGTCGACGTCGTTTCCCAATCGCCCCTCTTCCTGAGAGACGCAGCCCATGGCCAGCAGACAGACACCGAAAAACAAAGCCGTCCGAAGAACTGTACCGCTAGATCTCATCTCGTCACGACTGATTCTCGCTTCACTCATGTCGAAGCCTAGCATTTCTGAAAGAGACCACTATTATTATCAGCGGCTAATCCACTTCTTCCATCACGGTTCTTGGGGATAACCGCATCCGGTCGCCAAGGCCGGCATGTAACAGTCCTCGATGTCGCCGAGCCGCCAAAGATGGCGGCTGAACGAACGAGGCGGTGCGGTGGCATACGGCGGCGGGACGGATGAATACGGCAAAGACTGTAACGCAATTCATTCGCTATCTATTGACGAGGGAGGACCTGGTCGGACCATCGGAAAGGCTGACCTTGGAGCGCTTTCTCGCGGATACGCCCTCAAATTACGCCGGCCTTTGGGAAACTGGGCTTTTGTCGGGAGAACTGCTTGCCGACGCAATTGCCGAGTTTCATGGCTTGGGCCGGGCCGCATTCGACCACATCGAGTTTCGTCCCGAGCTGACTGAAGATTTATCGGCACGGTTCCTGCGCGCCGCATGGGTCGTGCCGGCGCTCGAGGGCGAGTGTCGGTTGCTGGTCGTTGCCGATCCGAGCCGAAGCGACGCGATCGAAGCAGCCTTGGCGGCCCTTGGCCAACAGGTGGAATTGCGGATCGCGACGTTCGAGGAAATGGCGATGCTGTTCGAGCGCATGCTTTCCCAGGAGCAGGTCGAAGACCAAAGGACAGAGCAATCGGCGGCACCTGTTCCTGGCGATCGAAACGAGGAGGATCTCGATCGCCTCCACGATATCGCCAGCGGGGCGCCGATCGTTCGGGCCGTGGACCAGCTCCTTGAAACCGCCCTCAGCCTATCGGCAACGGACATTCACATCGAGCCTCAACCTGACGGCGTAAGGCTGAGGATGCGCGTCGATGGAATGCTGCGGACGATGCAGCCGCTTTCGAACGAGATCGCGCGCGGCGTCATCTCACGTATCAAGATCCTGGCAGGGTTGAATATTGCCGAACGCCGGCTGCCGCAAGACGGCCGCGCGCGCATATTGATCAATTCGACTCGGGCCGATTTTCGGGTCGCGACGATGCCGACGCTGCACGGAGAGGCTCTGGTCGTGCGCATCCTTGTCAAGGGTGCCGAAGCCCTCGATCTTTCCCGTCTGGGCATGTCGTCGCGCGACTTCTCCGTTCTCCATAGGCAGCTGGCCGAGCCTCATGGCCTTGTTGTCGTGGCCGGCCCGACGGGTTGCGGCAAGACGACCACACTGACCGCGGCATTGTCCAATCTGAACAGCCCCGAACGCAAGATCATGACGATCGAAGATCCGATCGAGTATCAGATGGCGGGCGTCAGCCAAACCCAGGTCAAGCCGTCCATAAACCTGACGTTTGCCAATGCGATGCGGTCGTTCCTTCGTCAGGACCCCGACATCATGATGGTGGGTGAGATGCGGGACAGCGAAACCGCCTCGATCAGTCTCCAGGCAGCGTTGACAGGCCACCTGGTCCTAACGACCCTGCACACCAACAGCGCGGCAGACGCCATCATAAGGTTGATGGATCTGGGCGTCGAAACCTTCCTTCTGGCGTCCGCACTGCGTTGCGTCATTGCTCAGCGCTTGGTCAGAAGGTTGTGCGAGCGTTGCAAGGCGCCGATTGAAGACGAAGCGCACGCCACCTCGACATCGGCGGCGCGTCAGCGCTTTGCCGAACGCCCCGGCGACACCTGCTTTCGCGCGGTCGGCTGCTCCTATTGCGGTGACAGCGGCTATCGCGGGCGCGTTGGAATATTTGAGGTCCTGCCTGTCGATGGCGAGATCACCGCACTGATCCGAAAGGATGCGGATCCTCAAAAGATTCAGACCGTCGCCGTCCAGGCGGGCATGACAACCATGATGGAAGACGGGCTTGCGAAGTACCGGCGCGGCGTCACCTCGATCGAAGAGGTTCTGCGCGTAACGGTCTGATCATCGAATGGGCAGAAACATCTTGTACTCTTGGCTATGCCCACTCTGCTCGAAGGCGACGGTGCGGCTGTCGACAATCGAGAGGTTCCAGTTCCGATATTTCTCGCCGTCCTTGAGGCGATGAATCTGGCCACTTGCAGCATCCTGGAGAAGGGCTTGCCGACTGTCTGTCGTCGATATGATGCCGACGAGCTTGAGCTCCGGCGGGGCGTCCGGCACGGTCTCAACGTCGGCGGCGGCGACCGGCGCCGGCGTATCCACCGTCTCGTCAACAACGGGAGGCTGCCGCGTCGGCGTAAACAAAGGATGCAATCTCGTCGCCTCGAGCCTGTCGAGGGTCGCCCCCTGAAGCCAGGGGGCCTCGTCGGGTGTTGGTGATTGGGACGACGCGGGGCCTGCGAAAAGCAGGACGGCAATGAGCACCGACAAACGCGGATCCGACAGGGCCGTCATCGTTCAGCCCTCCGCCAATAGCCTTCGACGAGCGCCAAAACGCGCAATGTCGGCGATGCATGGGGCGCCTCTTCATCGAGCGCCAGGCTCTCGATGTTGATGGATTTGACAACCAGCGCTGTCGTGTTGGTCTCGGTCGCGAACAGTATCTTTTGCAAGGGTTCGATGCTGGTGTGGAAAAGAATCCGCATTTCGACCGTGCCCCCGGCGGGGTCGGTCTCTTCGGACGCGACAAATTCGAACTGCGAGACCACAGCACCGGTCTGGCCGATGATATCGGTGACGAGCCGCTGAAGCTCGGCGCCTGCAATAGCGGGCGTATCCCCGGGCAAATAGGAGCGTACGCTCGCGCCATCACCAACGCCGCCCACACCGCCGCCAAGCGCAGACAGCCGAGCTTTGAGTGTGTCGACCAGGGCCGTGTCGTTCCTGTTCTCCTCAGCAAGACGCGACACGACTATGGCACTCCACGCAACGACAAGGACCGGCAGCACCACCAGACAGGAAAGTGCGGCAATCGCCGCTACCCTGACACGTCGTGTGCTGCCGCGTGGGGTTCTCATTGTCTACCCGTTTCCGTAAAGCGCGCCAGGATCTCAAATCGTTCCAGTTTAGTATCATTGTCACGAATGATGGGTGCGGAAAAACCGGCCGCCTCCAACATATCCGAGTTTTCCAACAGGCTGATTAGATTGGCCGCGTTTGTGGAAAGACCTGTGACCCGGACATCGCGATCGTCTACGTCGAGAGTTGTGAGGTAAGTGGTGTCCGGAACTCGCTTGGAAAGTTCATCCAGCAGCAAGACCATGGGTACGGCGTCCCATTTGCGCGCCAGGTTGAGCCCGGGGTCCTTCGTCGTCTCTGCCTCCTTACGGGCCACCTCGATGGCGCCACGCAGGCTTGCGAGAGAGGCGTCGATGCGGGCTGCCTCCGCGGCGGCACGATTGACGCGCCAGCCGGCGCCCGTCACCAGGATCGCGCCCACGCCGGCCAAGACGCAAAGGCAAAACAGGGAAATGTGCCGTCGCCTCTCGCGCAACGCCGCCTTGGCGCCCGGCAAAAGGTTGATCGTGCTTGGGCTGTCGGGCGGGTCCGACGCAAGACCCACAACGACCGGCGTTATGCCGACTGCTTGGTACGGTTCGATGGCGCTGCGCATCGTCGTGAGCGACGTCGCGACAAGCCGCACATGCAAGTGGCCGGAAAGCCTGGCGGCCTCGTTCTCCTGGATGTCGTAGTCGTACACCATCTTCTCCGATGGCCACGGCATGATCTGCTCGATCTGATGCCGGATGATCGCCTCGATGTGACCGCGGCTGGCGGCCGGCAGACGCAGAGAACGCACCACAACCCCGTCACCCGCCAGCCGCAGCTCGACGGGATGTGCTCCGACTATCTTGTTGAGCCAGCCATTCCGCAAATCCGCACGCGCGCCGTCCCCCTTGTGCACCGGTCGGGCGCGGCCGACGCGATAACAGGAGAGCTTCGCCCGTTCATCGACAAGAAGAAATTTACCACGCGCCGCGTGCGGGAGCCCGATCATGGCCTGCCACGACGTCATCTCGTCGAGAAGTGCAGCCATCCCGCGCTTGATGTATGCGACAAGACCACTCATCCAATCCGCCCCGCCATCAACGAGCCGCCCGACCTGCAGGAGCCCATTCGTACACAGCATATCCCTTCGCCTCGTCTTCGGCATCCGCTATGATGGCGTGCGCAGCGCTTGTCCTGCCACTTTCGCTGCGGGCGATCACATTAAGCCGGTATACTTTAGGGCGCTCTTGCGTGACGAATTTGTCATACCGCTGAAACAGCCCTCGCAATTCGCCGTCGTCACTTTCTGCGCCGCCCGTTTCACTGGCGGCCAAGGCCGAGGCATGCCTATCGCTCATCTCAGGGACAGCCATCAAGACACGGCGCGACAAAGCTGCCGGATAGAGCAAGCCCGTGCGGTTGTAGACGGTGACAAACGCTTCCAGGCGCAGATAGTCGGCTTCGCTCAAACCCCTGATGAAGCGCAGTTCGCTCACAGACTGGAACGCAACGTTTGCCGGTAGGCCGTTTGCATCGCTTGCCAAATAGTCCGCGCGCTCGGCGCCGCCCGTCGTTCTTTCATCGTCCTCATCACGCCAGTCGACGACCCGCGCGGCGAACGACTTGGGTGAAAGCGACTGCCCTCCTGCGGCCTTGAACACGCCCTCCAGCAATTCGGGTGGTGACGCGTTCAGATCCACCCGTCCAGTCTCCGCCGAGACATGCAAGGTAACGCTGCCGCTTGGCAGACGAATTGTCCTTCCATCCACCGACGCGGCATCGATATCCGCGATGACGAGAAGGTATGCAGACGCTGCAACGCCGCTTTCCAGCAGGTTTTCCATCACGAGGTCGTCCGCCCCCAGCCTTGTCAGCACGAGTGCCGGCCGCGACAGCAGCACCAACATCGATACAATCCCGGCCAGCAGGCCGCTGACGACAAGCACGGCAAGCGTGGCAAATCCGCTATCGCGCCGCATTGCCGCCTCCCCTGCAGACGTCTCCCTCGCCGCAGGCCGAAGGCGAGTCGACGTGCGGTGAGATCATCAGCGTCAACGGTGCCCGCCGCTCGTCGGACCTGTCCCAAATCTGCAGTCGAACAATGTCAGGAAGCTTGGACTGCGCAACCCAGGATCCGCGCCAAATGGTCCCGCGCTCCGTAATCTCGGCAAAGGAAAAGCGCCAGCGCCACGCCCCCTCGAAGAATGCGATCGGCGCGGACGAGCGAGCCCTTTCGAAATCAGCCGCTCCAGGAACCCGCACGGCTGAAGACCTTGTGAGCGCGGGCGGCTTGGACCTCACCGCAATCCACACCGTCTGATCCGCCCCAAACTGCGCCTCGACCCTGATGGCAAACCCGAGCGCCTCGTCGCTGCCATAAAACAGGAGCGGCGCATTGGCTGCCGCGCCTGTCTTGACTGCGGCGATCTGTGAAAGATCTCTTCGCAATGCGGCAAGGCCGGTCGTAAGCTCTTCGAGTGTGGCGGCCCCTCTCGAAGCCGCGGCCGACGAACGTGTCACAAGCGAAACCGCGAGCATGAGTGCGTGCAAGACGAGTGCGCTGAGCAGGAGCACGGCCAGTGCTTCAAGAAGCGCGAAACCTTCGTCTTTCGGTGCCCGCACTCTGTTCATTGGGCAACCCCGACCAAGAGACGGTCAACGGCAAGGACTCGCGAAGCAGATACCTCGACGGAAATTCTTGCTTCAAGCAGCGCGCGGCCGTTGCCTGGCGGCGCATCGGCTACTTCCGCTGGGACAACAACCACACGCCATTGGCGTCCCCGCACCTCACCAGAAAAAACACCGGGCCGTGTTCGCCCGTTTCGCAACTCCCCCGCCAAAACCTCCTCGGCGACCAGCCTGGCCTCAAGCCAGGCACGGGAATGACCGATCGACGCGCGGGCAGATACCAGACTGCGAGGAACGACCGAAACCACCGCCGCAAGGATCGCGACCGCAACGAGAACCTCGAGCAGGGTGAAACCCGCGTCGCCACGGCACTTGTCCTTGGCCACCTCTCGACGAACGACGTGCGGGGTCATCGGCGCATACTCAGTACCTCCGACAGCGTGACGCCCGAGGTCAACGGGTTGACCGCTATGCGGTAGGCGACATTGGTCCCCTCGATACTCAATACGCCGCCGAGCGCGCGTCCATCCGCTTGAAAGACAAACCCGCGGTAGCCGGCCGCTTGCCGGCGGCCGGAGCTCTCGATCCACATCGCCGTGCCGTCGGGCAAGACGACCTTTCGACCTGAAGCACCCGAGACCACCGTCCTGCGCTGCGGATCGACGGCAGAAAGGACCGGCCGCCCCTGCTCTATCGCCGTATTTCTGTCATGGCGCAAAAGTGCGGTGATCTCGGCTGACCGCACCCTCAGAGCCAAGGCGCGGTTGGCCTGCGACAGGTGGGGCAACGACATTGCGGCAACCAGTGCCACGATCGCGAGCGCAGCCAGGATCTCAAGCAACGCAAATCCGCTGTCGCATTCCGCATCATTGCTGGATGGTGATATCGGCTGCGCCATCGGTTCCTCCCTCGACACCATCGGCACCATAAGAGATGATCTGAGGTCTCCCCTTGCCACCGATACGGTATTGATATGGATTGCCCCAGGGATCGAGCGGCACGGAGGCCTGCTGGATATAGGGGCCCTTCCAGCGCTTGATCGCCGCACCGTCTACGAGCGCGTCCAGCCCCTCCCGTTCGGTCGGGTAGCGCGCCATATCGAGATAGAAGAGATCGAACGCCGAAGAGAGAGCCTCGATCTGCAGCTTCGCGGCGCGGACGCGCGCCTCGGAGAGATATCCGAGCACCCGCGGAGCGGCGATGCCGGCGACGAGGCTGAGGATGATCAGGACGACCAGCAACTCAAGCAGCGTGAACCCGCCCTCTCTTTCATCGTGCCCATACCGGCAAGCACTGTGGTCGATTGGCTTTGAGCGACGGGGTGTTTTCATAGGGGTCACAACAGCAGTTCGTTCAGACTGAGCAAGGCAGTGATCACCGAGACGATGATCCAGGCGATGAAGGCGCTGATCGCCAGCAGGACAAGCGGGCCCGCTATCGCGGTGGCGCGGGCAATCGATCGGTCGAGTTTCGTTTCATAGTAGCTTGCGACCCGCCATGCCGCCTTGTCGGCCTCTCCCGTTGTCTCGCCCACTCGCATTATCTGCAGGCCATAGGGCGGGAGGAAGTCGATGCGAGCGAGCGCATCGGTAAGGCGGCTCCCGTCGCGAACTTCGGCAAGAACTCCGGCGACGAGGTTGGCGGAGTTCTTGTCTCGCATGAGGTCTCGGATGAGCCGGAGTGCGGTCGGCAGATCGACACCGCTTCTGCTCAGCATCGCGAGTGTCGAACAGAAGACGACAGCGCGCTGCTGCATGAGCAAGGTGTCGAAACCAGGGATATGGCGAAGCATGGAGATTAGCGCCGCTTTCACCGCGTCGCTGCGCGCGACGAAAACTGCCGCACCGGTCAAAACCGCCGCCGCGTATGCCAAAAGTGCGCGGTGCCCAACGGCAATGCGCGACAGCGTGAATACCAAAGGTTCGGATCCGAGCGACGAGTTGCCCGTTTCGACGAGAGCTTGATCGAATTGCGGAACCACGACGATAAGCACAAAGAAGAACACGCCGATCGCCGCGAAAATCAGAAAACAGGGATAGGCCAGCGCAGAGGTCAACCGATGCCTCAGTTCGCTCTGGCGCCGTCGATTTTGAGCGATCACTTGCAGCGTGACATCGAGATTGCCAGCGACTTCCGCGACCTCCACCATTTTGACGTAGGTTCGCGGAAAGGCCTTTGGATAAGCCGCTATCGCCTCACCAAGACTGTGGCCCTTCGATATAACTTCCCAGATCGAATAGACGATGCCGGCGAGCGCGCGGCGTTTGGTCGATTGATAAATGATCTGAAGGGCGCGGTCCAAAGCGACGCTGCCGGTGAGCAGGGCTGCAAGATCCTCGGTGAGCGCTGTTACATCTTCGTATGATGGCGTCGGCGCCAGGATTGAAGCGCGTCGCTTCGGGGCGGATCGGTTCACTTCCTCTATGTCTATCGGCAGAAGAGACCGGCGTTCGAGTTCAGTCGTCATCACCGCGCTCGAAGCCGCGTCCAGATACCCCTCTAGTATGTGTCCGGACTGGTCGATAGCCCGATACCGGAAGCTCGGCATAACCATTCACCACCACTGGAGTGCTGCAGACGGGCGAGAACTCAACCCTGGCGATAAAGCCGGATCGAATACTAAGCTCAAGGTAATTATAAAAGAATGTCGGAAATCCTCAACAGAGGAACGTCGCAAAACCGGCGACCGACAACAATTCGTTCGATCTAAGTCGGAATAGTTATAAGACTAAAGTCTGGTCTAATCATTGTGATTGCAAGTGTTGAGGGGTACTATCTGCAGACATACAGATCGGAGGACCATGAACTACATTTGATAGGGGCGGATTAAATGTACATTTCTAACGATGCGTCGCGGGCGCGACAGAGAGAAGCGCGGCTCGCACGGGAAAACCGTGCCGAGATCGCTCGGGCAATCAATCAGGAACAGGTAACACGTCGCGAGTTGTTGCGATGGGGCATTTTCACGGCCAGCGGAATGCTCGCCATGAAAAATGGGCTCAGTCCGTTTGCAAAAAGCGCCTATGCGGCGGTGCCCACCGGGGCGCCGCGTACGCCGCTGTTCGGCATCAAGAAATTCTCGCAACCGATGAATCGTTTGCACCTGCTCAACCCTGTGCCGATGACGCGGACGTCAGAGGGTCATGCCTTATTTCCCGCACAACTGGCTGAAAGGCCGGCGAAGCGATTGTCCTATCACACCGACTTTTCGGCCGATCCGACAAACAGGCAATTCATCAATCCCAGGACCAATCGCGGGCCAATCGAGGGCCGGCCGCCCGGCGAAATCTTCGCTCATCAGCGCTGGGACGAGTTCTTTCCCAAGGTCGGTTACATCATGAGGCTGGGCCAGATTACCCAAGGCGCTACCGGCGGATACTTTCACGATGGTTTTCCGCACCAACAGCCAAACAGCGCCTGGTGCTATGGCGCCGGCAGGGCCGGCGAATGCAGCCTGCCGCCGTTCCTCATCAAGGGCCGTTACGGCGAACCCATCGTCACGCGGATCTACAATGATCTGCCCGTCGACAGGGCACAGAACAACGGCTTCGGCCGCAACGAGACCCAGCTTCACTTTCACAATGCGCACAATGGCGCCGAAAGCGATGGCGCAGCGAATGTGCACCACTTCCCGGGCACGTTCTACGACTACCGCTGGAGCACGACGCTTGCGCGGCGCGACAAGATCAACACACAGGCCACCGATCGGCGGGCATCAGGACCGGACGATAGTACCGGTCTCATCAATGTCCCCGGAGACTTCCGCGAACTGCAAGGCAGTATGTGGGCGCACGATCACCGCTTCTTTTTCACCGCGGAAAACGTCTACAAGGGCAATTTGGGCGCCATCAACTACTATAGCGGCCCTGACCGCGGCAACGAGGAGCTCTCCGACGGCGTCAATCTGCGGCTGCCCAGCGGCAAACTGCTGGGCTGGGGCAATGTCGATTTCGACGTCAACCTGATCTTTTCCGATTGCGCATGCGACGCGTCGGGCCAGCTGTTCTTCGACATTTTCGACACGGACGGAATGCTCGGCGATGTGCCGCTGGTCAATTTCGGCTATGCACCATTCTTCGAAGTCCTGCCGCGAAAATATCGCTTCCGCATTCTGAACGCCTGCATGTCACGTTTCCTGAAGCTTGCCCTGGCCGATGCCAAAGGAAATCCTGTCCCGATCAAATTCATCGCCAATGACGGGAACCTGGTGGTCACCCCCCTGACCTTGACCTCCCTTCCCGTGCAGGGCATAGCGGAGCGCTACGATATCATCGTCGACTTTTCCGGCTTCCGGATCGGCGACAAGATACGGGTGGTCAATCAGATCCTCCATGACGATGGCCGCGGGCCCAAGGAAGAACTCAGCCTGGCAGCGGCCATCAAGGGCCTTTCCAAGGATCCGGTGGTCGGGCCGATGCTTGAGTTTCGGGTGGTCGGCGCAGTCGAAAGCGTCGATGTGCCCGGTGTCATCCACCGCGCCACGGACCCGGACGTCAGCCGCGTTCCGCCCAAATTAACCGAACAAATACCGATCGTTACGCCGGTGCGCACAAGGCTCGTCGAGTTCGGCAGGTCGGGAGATGGGGATTCCCGCGGGCCGGACGGGTGTGTTCCGGATTGTGGCGAAATGGTCAACTTCCCCTGGACGATTCGCATCAATGGCGAAACGTCGCATTCCATGAATGCCAACCGAATTTCCCTGCTGGTTCCGAAAGCCGGCGAGGTGGAGCATTGGACCTATAGGAACGGCGGCGGCGGGTGGGATCACCCTATTCACCTCCACTTCGAGGAGGGCGTCACCATTTCGCGCACCGGAATGAAGCTTGCAGCGACCGAGAACCTCCAGCGGAAGGACGTCTGGCGGCTTGGCGAAAGCGGCAGCGTCACCTTCCAGGTGCAGTTCGGCGAATTCGGCGGCGCCTATGTCAACCATTGCCATAACACCGTGCATGAGGACTTCGCGATGCTGGCGCGCATTCAACTGCTGACCGGTGTGGCCGGCTCACCCCAAAGCGCGGTGACCCCTACTCCAAACCCAACCCCGGACGGCGTCGTTTTCACCACCCCGGAGATCCTGCCCGAAGGCGCGCCCAAGGGCTGGCAGGACAGCCAGCCGATGCAGGCCGCACAGCTTTCAGGCACTGTTGTTCCTTGAACGGTTGGCCGAGCCGAGGCCCGGTCAACCAGGAAGGGATTTGTCCTCGTTATGTGAGCTTGGCGCGCGTGCCGCGCCGGCTTGCCTGCTGTTTGGAGATCCAGATGAAACGATGGTTCGCGGCCGTCGCGGCGGTAACCGCAATTTTTCTATCCAGCCCAGGCGAACCGGCGGCCAAGAGTTCGCGTTGGGGAAAGGACTACTTCCCGAATGTCGACGTCGTTACCCAAAATGGCGACAGGGTTCGGTTCTATGACGATCTGATCAAGGACAGGATCGTCCTCATCAGCTTCATCTTCACCAACTGCACGGACCTTTGCCCGCTGACGACAGCGCGCATCGCCCAGGTGGTGGACAGGTTGAGAGACGAAATCGGCAACGACATTTTTGTACTCTCGATCACGGTCGACCCCGAAAACGACACGCCGGACAAACTGAGAACCTTCGCCAACGCCTTTTACACCGGCCCTGGCTGGACATTCATCACGGGGAAGCCAGCCGACATTCGTGCCATCAATTCAAAGCTTGGCAACAAGAGCGATGTGGCGACCCAGCACCGCAACGAAATCGTTCTTGGCAACGACAAAACTGGCGAATGGACAAGAAACTCGCCGTTCGCGGACATCGAGAACCTCGAGCTTGCCATCCGCGACATGGATCCGGACTGGCGGGATCGTCGTCACGTTCGGCAGGATGCCTTGGCAGCGGACCATGACCCACAGGGCCTGACAATCGGCCGCGAACCGGGGCAGGTCCTGTTCAAGAAGATCTGTGCACCTTGCCACACAGTGGGCGTAACCGATCATATCGGCCCCGATCTGCTCGGCGTCACGGACCGGCGTGACCCCAAGTGGCTGGTGGAAATGATCATGAACCCGGCCGGACTGCGCGCAAATAGAGACCCAATCCTCGCCGACCTCGACGCGAAATACAAAGGCGTCCGCATGCCAAATCTCGGCCTGTCGGCGAGCGACGCATCGGACCTCATCTCGTATCTGGCCAGCAAAACGGCTCAGATAGAGGAGTTGCGGGCCGAGCCCGAGGAATCGCATCTCCACCCCACACAAGGCGGGTCTCATCACCAGCACAAATAGACGACCGCTTCCAACTAAAGTACGCCGCCGCCCGACGGGCTGGCTGGCCGTGAGCTTTCGGGAAGTCGCACTTAGCGGGCGGATTCGGGAGCCTGGCGTTGCAGCCTCAAGTTTTCCAGATCGCTCTGAATGAACTTTCACAACAATGCACGCCTGTTGCCTTGAGACGCCAAACGCGGCTGACAGCGATGGCATCATGCCGGCGACCATGAACGCCGGCGCGGTCAGCGAGCAGATCGTCACGATCGAGACAGGCGCTTGAATGCTGGTTCGGATCTATCTCGGTTCATGGAAAGCAAAATTTAACCATACTTGTTCATCTTTTCTCGATCGGTCGTCAAGAAGGGGACAATCCGGGAAATCGCGCAGCGGTGGTCGATCGCCGGCCTGAAGGCCTTTGCGGGATTTACTGGCTTGATATGCGTTGTGAGTAAGGTCGTTCGTCCAAAGTCTTTGCACCGTCTGTTACGCCCGCTGCTGATCACGTGCTGCGGCCTCGCCTTTGCCGGCGTGGCTGCGGGATCGGTGGCCGGCATGGTCGCAATGGGCAGCTTTTTCGCTCATGGTTCGGGCCACTTCCTGCCCAAGCCGCAACTCCATGTGGCAGGGAGAGTAAAGGAGCGCCCGTGGGTCAAGCAGGCCAGGGTCAAACAGACGCCGAGATTGGTCGCCGCCGCGGCTGAGCCAGTCGTGCTCGCAAGCCTTACCGGTGGCCGAGCGAGATCCGCCCACGGTCCCGATGCTCCCGGAGATGCCGAGATGAGCGGCAACGCAGCGCACTTCGACGCCTTGGCGAGGCGGGCCACAGTGACATCCGAGAAACCCGCGAGCAATTTCCGGGCCTCTGGTTCCGCCACGTCGCGCCCCGCGACGGCAAAGGTTGTCGGGCCTGCGCTGGACCGGTTCGGGCCACCGCGCGCCGGTTCGACCGATAAGCCCGAGGCCTCGCTCGCCTATGCCGACCCCTCGCAGAGCGGAGCGAACGGCGTTGCGTTTTCGGCGTTACTGGCGCCGCCGCTGGATGACGACCTCGCCGCCCTGCCAGACTATGAAGATACACCATCCTTCGGCCCTCTGCCGCAGGTCCGTCCCCGTGACAATCAAACCCAAAAGCCTGCTGCTGAAACGGAGAACTCCGAGATCAGGCAGGCCGAAGCCGGGGCAGCGTCGAAGGTCGACGAAACCGCGAAGGCCGACGAACGCGAAACGCCGAGGCAGCAAAAGCTGGCTTATGCGCGGCCGGACGATCCGGCGGAGAACAGATCCGGCGGCGGCCTCGGCCAGGCCTTGCGCAGCATGTTCGGCGGTGGAACCAAGGCGGGAAATGGCGTCGCGGTCTACGACATCAGCGCCGCGAAGGTTTACATGCCCGACGGCAGTGTGCTCGAGGCCCATTCCGGCATCGGCAAGATGGCCGACAATCCGCGCTATGTGGATGTCAAGATGACCGGACCGACCCCACCGCACACCTACAATCTCAAGATGCGCGAAACGCGCTTCCATGGTGTCGAAGCGATCCGCATGCTGCCGATCGACGGAAAGAACAAGCACGGCCGCGACGGTTTCTTGACCCACAGCTACCTGCTGCGCGGCGGCCGAGCGGAATCGCATGGCTGCGTCGCCTTCAAGGACTACAGGCGTTTCCTCACCGCCTTCAAGGAGGGCAAGGTCCGGCAGATCGTCGTGGTGCCGAGCGGCGGACGCGCGGCTGGCATGCAAATGGCATCGAACGGAAAGAACACCTGACAGGCTCACCCGGCAGTCGGCTGGTTGAAGCAAGAGATGGCGATCAAGGCTTTCGCCAACGAGGGGTGGGCATTAAGATCTCGCCTTCTACAGCGCCGCGCGTCAAATATGACGCGCAAAGGACGCTGTAACACTTTGAGTTGCTGCATAATTTTGTCCTTAAATCGATTCCGATTTAAGGAATTATGCAGTAGAGAAGCCAGTTTAAAGCGGACCGGGAGCCAGTCATGTGCCGAAACATAAAACCCCTGTTCAATTTCGATCCACCAGCGACTGACGAGGAGATCCATGACGCCGCGGTGCAGTTCGTGCGCAAGCTGAGCGGAACGACCAAACCGTCCAAACGCAATCAGGCGGCCTTCGAGCGCGCGGTCAATTCGATCGCGGCCTACGCCCGAGAATTGCTCGATACGCTCGATACTTCGCAGCCCCCACGCAACCGCGAAGAAGAAGCAGCCAAGGCGCGCGCTAGATTGGCGATCAGGTTCGCCTGACGAGAGCAGCCATCAGCCTGCCATAAGCCTGGGTCTCCTCCCGCTGTCTCGCGATCGATTGCCCCGGCAAACCGCTCCGCTCACGCGAGGATGAAGCCGAGATTGATGTGGCCGTCCTTCAGACCGCGGATGATGTCGTTGGGCGAACCGCTTGATACATGCAGCTCGATATCGGGATACTTGCGGCTACTGCATAATTCCTTAAATCGGAATCGATTTAAGGAGAAAATTATGCAGCAAGTTTAAAGCCTTACAGCGTCCTTTGCGCGTCATATTTGACGCGCGGCGCTGTAATACGCCCCAGGAACGCCGGCAGCACGCCAATCGTCGCGGGATAGATGCGTCCCGGCAAGCCTCGACAGGTGTCGCAGGCCATGGATGCGGCCACGGGCGCCGCATCCATGGCCTCATCCGATATCAGGCCTCGATGAAGGCGAGCAGGTCGCCATTGAGGACGTCGGCATTGATCGTCAGCATACCGTGCGAGAAGCCCGGATAGGTTTTCAGCGTGCCGTTCTTCAGGAGCTTGATGGCCTTGAGCGCGGCGTCGGCGATCGGGACAATCTGGTCGTCGTCGCCATGCAGGACCAGCGTCGGCACGCCGATCGCCTTCAGGTCCTCTGTCTGGTCGGTTTCCGAAAAGGCCTTGATGCCCTCGTAATGGGCCTTGGCACCGCCCATCATGCCTTGCCGCCACCAATTTTGGATCACGCCTTCCTGCACTGTCGCGCCGTCGCGATTGAAGCCGTAGAACGGACCGGCGGGGACGTCACGGAAGAACTGCGCCCGATTGGCAGCCAGCGCGGACCGGAAGCCGTCGAAGACTTCAATCGGCAGACCTTCGGGATTTGATGCCGTCTTGAGCATCAGCGGCGGTACGGCGGAGACCAGCACCGCCTTAGCAACGCGGCCTGACGGTTCGCCGTGTCTGGCAACATAGCGGGCAACTTCGCCACCGCCGGTCGAATGGCCGATATGGACGACATTCTTCAGATCGAGCGCTTCGACGACCGCAAAGGCGTCGGCGGCGTAGTGATCCATGTCGTGCCCTTCGGAGACCTGCGCCGAGCGGCCATGACCACGGCGGTCATGGGCAACCACGCGGTAACCCTTCGACAGGAAGAACAGCATCTGCGCGTCCCAGTCGTCGGATGAGAGCGGCCAGCCATGATGGAACATGATCGGCTGCGCGTCCTTCGGACCCCAGTCCTTGTAGAAGATTTCGGTTCCGTCTGCGGTGGTAACAAAGCCCATGTCTTTCTCCTTTGGCGATCTGGATGGTGGGTTGTTTCGCGGCGTTTCGATTGTCTATGCAGAGATATTGGACCGAGAAGAGAATGCCGACAATTGCAACAATAGTATTGATTGAATTGCGATTTTAGCAATTAAGGGAGGGCGGCCGAAGCCGCCCCCTCTGGTCACGCCGATACCTTACCCGGCCGGTTGATGTTCAGAAAGTGCCTGACGACAGGCTTCTCCGCTCCCGAGTGATAGGCAAGCACCTTGCCCTGTAGATCGGCATCAGCCAGCGACACGCGCTTGTGCTGCCTAAGATGTTCCGCCCAGGATTCGACCATGAACCACTCGACCATCTTTTCCGGAGCGGCCGAATCCTCGGTTATGCCCCAGCCATAGGCGCCGTCACGGCGTCGTTCGTGCGACAGCTCGTCAAGCGCATGCAGGAATGCGGCACGGTTTTGCCTCTCGACCTGATACTCGATCAGGATCAAAACCGGGCCGCGGTCATGCGGGACCGGTTCTGCGACGAGCGGCTCCGGCCAATGGTTTGACGGGACCAAATCGGCATCACCCGCCGGCAACTTGATACGGTGCATGATCAGTCCAGCCACGAACAATCCGCCCGCTCCGATCAGCAAGGTGCCCGAGACACCGGCAACTTCGCCGACTGCACCCCAACCGAGGCTCCCGGCAGTCATCGCACCGTTGAAGACGGTCAGATAGACGGCGAGCCCGCGTCCCCGGACCCAGTTCGGCAGGATCGCCTGAGCGGCACCATTCAGGGTGGTCAGGGCCGTGATCCATGCAGCACCGAGGAAGAGCAAAATGACGACGGCAAGCCATTGCGGCGGCGCCAGCGACAGCGCTGCCATGACCAGCGCCGTCACGAGCGCAGATCCGAACAACAGGCCATCGGCGCCGAAATGTTGGCGCAGCCTCGGCATGACGAGGGCGCCGCCGATCGCACCGGCCCCAACCGAGCCAAGCAGGATCCCGTAGAAGCTGGCGTCACCGCCGAGCAGCTGGCGCGCCACCAGCGGAAGCAGTGCCCAGACCGCACTGGCGAAGGCGAAGAAGACGGCAGCCCTCAACAGAACGACATGCAGCGGCCGGCTGGCACGGGTGTAACGCAGCCCCGCTCGAAATGCGCCGAAAAAGCCTTCCGAAAGCGCGTCATTCGCATCCTTGGCGCGCGGCCACCAGACCAATGCGGCGACGACGAGCACGTAGGACGCCACGTCGGCGCCGTAAGTAACGGCGGCGCCGAGGGAGGCAAGCAGCAGACCGCCCGCCGCCGGACCGATGGAGCGCGCGATGTTGATGCCCAGCGAATTCAAAGCGACGGCACCCTTCACATCTTCACGCGGTACGAGTTCAGGAACGATCGCCTGCCACGTCGGCCCCATGAGCGCCGCACCGATGCCGCCCATGAACGTCAGGGCGATCAATGCGCTGACCGACAACAGACCCATATGGGACAGTGTCATCAGCGTTATACTGACACAGGCGAGCAGAAGCTGAACGGCGATGAGGAATTTGCGCCGGTCGAGAATGTCAGAGAGCACGCCAGCGGGGATTGCCAGCAGGAAGATCGGCAACGTGCCGGCCGCCTGCACCATGGCCACGGCCGCAGGTGCGGCGGAGAGATCCGTCATCAGCCAGGAGCTGGCGACATCGCGCATGAAGCTGCCGGTGTTGCCGAGGACCGTTGCTGCCCAGAGGACCGCGAACACGGGTTGGCGAAGCGGGGCAAAGCTGCCACCTGAAGATTTTGGGGCGCTCATTTGCCTGCTCCTTTGGTGATATCGATTGCCGCGACGAGGATGAACGCGCCGGCGAGGCCGAGGTGTTCGAAGAAGGCATTGGTCGCCATCATCCGCTCCATGCCCGGCGCAATTTCCCAGAAGCGAAGCGCGACGAAGGTCGCGAGAACCGTGAAAGCGGCCAGAGCCAACGCGCCCAGCCAACGCAAGAAACCTGAGAGAATCATGGCCGAGGCAGCAAGCTCGAATGCGATGACGGCGACAGCGAATAGGCCTGCCGGATGAAGGCCGAAATGCTCCATCTCGGCAATCGCGCCGGTGAAGTCGAAGATTTTGGTGAGCGGCCCCTGAATATAGGCCGCACACAGCGCGAGAAGCGCGATGGTGCGCGTGACAGGTGACGCGGCAGCCCTTTCAAGAAGCCTGCCGGGGCGATTGAAGGAAAAAGAACGATCAGTCATTTCTGCTCCTGCGATCTTCGCCGTTCGGTAAGAGCGACGGTGTGTTCGTCTGATGGAGGCTATGTTGCCCGGGAAGATTGCCGCCAACAATTGCAGTAATAGTTTTGATTTAATTGCGCTTCTTGCAACAATACGCCCGTAAGACGAGGAAGTCGGCTTCCATGCTACGGCACCATGGGGCTCGGGAAGAACGGGCAGCACCAATCCGCTGCCCGCTCGATGCTTAATGACTTAGCTGCGTTTCACACGGCCCAGCAGGAGCAGCCGAGCGCACCGAAGAAACCCTTGAGGTCGGCGATCGGCAGTTTCGACGTCCAGGCGCCGGCATGGTCGTGGCCATGCACGCCGCAGTCGTTGACACAGCCGCATGTCGAGATTGCCGTCCGGCGGAGCGAGCGCTTGCCTGCACCTTCTGGCTCACCCCAAGCGGCGTATCCGCCGAACGCGCGCACCGGCGACCAATTCGGCATGGCAGGCGGTACGTCGTTTTCATCGAGTGCCTTGAAGTCACCGGCACCGTAGACGATCTTGCCGCCCACCATGGTGAGGTCCGATGTCAGGAAGGAAATCTCGTCTTCGGCGCAGGAAAAGAAATCCTTGTCCGGCACGACGAGATCGGCGAACTGCCCCTTCTCGATGCGGCCTTTCTTGCCCTCTTCATTGGAAAACCAAGTGACCTTTTCCGTCCACATGCGCAGCGCCGTCTCGCGATCGAGGCAATTGGCACGAGGATAGAGTTGCATGCCGCCGACAGTCTTGCCGGTCACCATCCAGGAGAGCGAGACCCAAGGGTTATAGGATGCGACACGCGTCGCATCCGTACCGGCCGAGACGTTGACACCCTTCTCAAGCATGCGCTTGATCGGCGGCGTCGCTTCGGCAACGCCATGACCATAACGCTCGACGAAATACTCCCCCTGGTAGGCCATGCGATGCTGGGTGGCGATGCCGCCGCCCAGAGCTGCGATCCGGTCTATGGAGCTATCCGAGATGGTTTCGGCATGGTCGAAGAACCAGTTCAGTCCCTCGAGCGGGATGTCCTTGTCGACCTTTTCGAAGACGTCGAGCGCGCGGCTGATGGTTTCGTCATAGGTGGCGTGAAGGCGCCAGGGCCAGCGGTTCTCGGCCAGCACACGAACGACCTCCTCGAGTTCGCCTTCCATTTCCGGAGCCATCTCCGGCCGGGGTTGGCGGAAGTCTTCGAAGTCCGCAGCGGAGAAGACCAGCATCTCGCCCGCGCCGTTGTGACGGAAGTAATCATTGCCCTGCTTGTATTTGACCGACTGCGTCCAGTTCAGGAAATCCTGCTTCTCTTCTTTCGGCTTCTGGGTGAAGAGATTGTAGGCAAGCCGAACGGTCAGCTGATCTTCATCGGAAAGTTTCTGGATGACGGCATAGTCATCGGGATAATTCTGGAAACCGCCCCCGGCATCGATGACGCAGGTGATCCCCAATCGGTTCAGCTCGCGCATGAAATGACGGGTGGAGTTGACCTGATAGTCGAAGGGCAGCTTCGGGCCCTTGGCGAGCGTCGAATAGAGGATGCCCGCATTCGGCTTGGCCAGCAGCATGCCGGTCGGATTGCCGTTGGCGTCGCGGGTGATCTCGCCGCCCGGCGGGTTCGGCGTGTCTCTGGTATAACCGACGGCGCGAAGGGCTGCGCCGTTCAGCAAGGCGCGGTCGTAAAGGTGCAACAGGAAGACCGGCGTATCCGGGGCGACCGCGTTGATCTCCTCGATGGTCGGCAGACGCTTTTCGGCAAACTGATGCTCGGTGAAGCCGCCGACGACGCGAACCCATTGCGGTGCGGGCGTGATTGCGACCTGTCGCTTCAGCATGTCCATGGCGTCGGCAAGGCTACGAACGCCGTCCCAGCGCAGCTCCATGTTGTAGTTCAGCCCTCCCCGAACCACGTGGGTATGGTTGTCGATCAACCCCGGCAGCACGCGCTTGCCTTTCAGATCGATGATTTTCGTCTCCGGACCCGCCAACGCCATGATCTCACCATCGCTGCCCACCTTCATGAACAGGCCGTCCTTGATGGCGATCGCGGTGGCGTTCGGATTGGCGCGGTCGAGCGTGGTGATCAATCCGCTGTGAAGGATGATATCGGCGTGCATGGGATCGGCTCCGGTCTTGCTGGGATCGGCGGCATTTGCCGGTGAAAACAGGCTGGGAAAGGCGAGGCTCGTCGCTGCGCCCAGAAAGGTTCGGCGCGTCGTCATCAGCTTTTGTCCTGTGGCAAATGTTGGCTGGCGGTGGCTACGTTCACCGCGTTGACGCCGCCCTTCGGCAAGTGGCCGAACATGTGCGGCTTCACCTGGTGTAACCAGGATAGAGCGGCTGGCTCGCGGGCCCAGAAGCTCTTTGCCAGCGGCACGAGCTGCTCTCCGACAAGGATGCCGAGTAGCCCGATGAGGGCGACGACGGGCGGGGCTGGCGAGCGCACGTTAAGCAGGCTGTAGACCACACCCACCAGCAGGCCGGCACCGAGTGACAGAAGATAGACTTTCATTGGGGGAACCTCGCGCGGTGAAAGAAAAGTCCCTCCGGCAGGAAGCGTCCTGCCGGAGCGATCGGCGGTGGTTACTTGGCGGGATTCGGGCCGATCCGCTTGCCGTGGCTGACGCGCTCAGTGCCACCGTGGACATGCGTTACCGCGTAATCGATGCCCATGCCGTAAGCGCCGGAATGCTCCTTCACCAGCGCGGTGACAGCGTCGTAGGTTTCCTTGCGTGCCCAATCGCGTTGCCACTCGAGAACCACCTGCTGCCAGGTGACAGGAACGACGCCGGCCTGCACCATGCGGTCCATCGCATATTTGTGTGCATCAAGAGACGTGCCGCCCGACGCGTCCGCGACCATGTAGATCTCGTAGTCGGTATCGCGCATGCAGGAGAGCGCGAATGTCGTGTTGCAAACCTCGGTCCACAGGCCCGAGACGACAACCTTCTTGCGCCCGTTCGCAACGTTCTTCGCAAGAGCGTCGCGCACGTTCTGGTCGTCCCACGAGTTCATCGAGGTGCGCTCGAGAATGTCGTTCTCAGGGAAGACGCCAAGCAGTTCGGGAAAGGTGTTGCCGGAGAAGCTGTCGGTTTCGACGGTCGTGATCGTCGTCGGGATGCTGAATATCCTTGCAGCCTTGGCGAGGCCGACGACATTGTTCTTCAGGGTCTGACGATCAATCGACTGGACGCCGAAAGCCATCTGCGGCTGCTGGTCGATGAAGATGAGTTGGCTGTTCTGCGGGGTCAGGACTTCGAGTTTGCTGGACATTGGGTCTCTCCTTCGTGAGTTATGTGCCGTTTGGGCGGCGGGCTGGGAACTGAATAGGCTCGGCCGATCGGACGCCGGTGTTTCCGCAGTTCGTCCGAAGCCTCAAAGTGGAAGAGAGGCGGACCGCCTGGGGCGGCCCGCGGGAGTTCGTTCGCTACGCTGCAAGCGGAGCGAGGCCTGCCTCAATCCGGTCGCGCAAGGGTTCGTAGCGTACGGGCAGCTTCAGCGCCTCGCCGAGATGTGCGGTATCCTCGTCACGATCGAACCCAGGCTCGTTGGTTGCGATTTCGAACAGGACGCCGCCGGGGCTGCGGAAATAGATCGCCCAGAAGTAGTCGCGGTCGATGACCGGCGTCACCTGATAGCCCGTATCCATCAACGCCTTGCGAACCTCAAGCTGTGCCGCCCGGTCAGCCACGGCAAATGCGATATGGTGTACCGAGCCGGCCCCCTGGCGAGCGAACGGCGTTTGCGGCAGAGCCTCGAGATCGATCGTATCGGCGCCGTTGCCATTTGGGATCACCAAGCGCGTGACGTTGCCTTCCTTTTCTGCTCGCTCATACCCCATGAAACCGAGAAGCTCCTCCATGGCTGCGGTATCGTGCAGGCTCAATCTGGTGCCGGCAAAGCCACGGATCGCGGCACCGGCCGGCACGCCCGCGGCGGCCCAGGGAGAGCGAGCGTCCTCGACCTTTTCGACCAGCGCCAATCCGTCGCCGTCCGGGCCGCTGAACCGCAGGCGGTTGGCACCGAAGATCGTGTCGACCTTGATGCCGCCGACACCCTGCGATATCAGCCGGTCCTTCCAATAGGTCAGCGACCCCTTAGGAACCGAAAACTGGGTTTCGCCAACTTCTCCGACGCCGGGGCGGCCGCGCATGATGTGATCGAAAGGGAAGTATGTCATCACCGTTCCGGCTGCGCCCATTTCATCGCCATAGTATAGATGGTAGACGCTCGGCTCGTCGAAATTGACGGTCTTCTTCACCCTTCGCAGACCGAGGGTATTCGTGAAAAACGTGTTGTTCCGCCGGGCGTCCGACGCCATGGACGTCACATGATGAAGTCCTTTGATATCCTTGATCATGACCGTGTTTCCTGCGTTTGTCTGGTGTTGGCTGCTGAAAACAAATCTACGCAGATTGCCGCGACGACGGAATTGCAATATTAATTTCGAATGAATTGCGATTTTTGAAATAATGAGATGAACGACTACAAAGCTCTTCGCACCTTCCTGATGGCCGCCGAAAAGAGGAACTTCGCGCAGGCCGCCCGCGAACTCGACATGACGCCCGCCGCGGTGACCCGAGCGATCGCCGCACTTGAGGCTGATCTTGGCGTTCAATTGTTCGTTCGGACCACCCGGCAAGTGTCGCTCACGACGGACGGTGCGATTTTCGCCGCCCAAATTCAGCCCGCCGTGGAAACGCTCGAGAGCGCACGACGCGACGTGATGAACGCCAACAAGGCGGATGAAGGTCGTCTCAGGATCAGTGCTCCGACCTGGCTGGGAAAAACCGTCCTGCCTCCCATCCTGTCGGGATTCAAAGAACTCTATCCCAAGATGGGCTTTGAGATTTCCCTTTCGGACGGGCTCGTGAATATCGTCGACGATGACTATGATCTGGCGATCCGCATCTCCGCGCAGCCTTCCGACAAGTTCACCATCTGGCGAAAGATATGCGCCATACCGCGCATGCTGGTCGCAGCACCTGGCAGTCGGTTCGCAGACCTCAACCACCCCAGCGAACTGATGCCTGACGAGTGCCTCGCTTACAGTGACGAGAGCCGTCGAGAGAGTTGGGTTCTTTCAGACGGTGGTTCATCCGTAACAATATCAGCAGGTCGCGGCTTCAGCGCCAACAGTGGCGAGGTTCTCGCCGACATGGCGGCTGACGGTGCGGGCGTGGCGCTACTTCCGGGCTTTCACATCGCCGAACATCTGCGGACCGGACGGCTGGTGCATGTGTTCAAAGGATGGGCACCACAGGATCTGTGGCTGACCCTCTATTATCCGCCCTATCAGGCGCTGCCGCCACGCATCGCCTCGTTCTCGAAGTTTTTTGAGCAACAGGTTCCGGGATTTATGGTTGCAGTTCACTGACCTCCACGGGCCGAATTTTGCGCGGACGAGATCTTGTCCGGTTTTTATGGGGCAACTCCAGTCAATGCGCTGACGCCAATGAAGGCCGCAGCATATTCGAGGCGGAAATCCACTTACAGCGCCGCGCGTCAAATCTGACGCGCAAAGGACGCTGTAACACTTTAAACTTGCTGCATAATTTTATCCTTAAATCGGATCCGATTTAAGGAATTATGCAATAGCAAAACGCCCCGAACTGTTCAGACAAACCGAGCCAGTTCTGTGGGGACAAGTCGCGCCGGGTGTGTTCAGCTGTCTGTGAGGATCTGGATCAGTCGCTCGCGCGTCAGCGGCAGATCCCGCAGGCGCACCCCCAGCGCTCGCGACGCCGCGTTTCCGATCGCGGCGGCCACCGGACCTTGCGACGCCTCACCCGCGCCAAGTGGCGGACTGCCGCGATCGACGATGAAGCGCGTCTCGATTTGCGGTACGTCGGAGAACCGCAGGATCGGATAGCTTTGCCAGTCGAGCGCTGGCACGCGGTCATTCTCAAGGCTGATCGCCTCCTTCAGCGTCCAGCTGATGGCTTGTATGGCGCCACCTTCAATCTGGTTTCGCGCACCTTCCGGATTGATCAGTAAGCCGGCATCAACGCACAACCAAAGACGCTCCACCCGGACCGCCTCGTCCACCGTCACCTCCGCAACGGCCGCAAGCCATGCGCCCTTGTTCTTGTAGCGCGCAACGCCGATGCCCAGAGCCTGCCCCTCTCCAGCCAGCCGGCTACCGGGCCAACCACTCATCTTGGCGGCACCTTCAAGAACCGCGCGGCAGCGTTGATCGCGAAGGTGACGCAGCCGGAACTCAAGCGGGTCGGCTGCGGCGATCTCGGCAAGTTCGTCCATCGCGGATTCGATTGCGAACACGTTGAGGTGCGCTCCCAATGATCGCAGTGACGAGGTCCTAACCGAACTGCTGGTATCGAGGGCGACACACACCTCATGGCTCGGAAAATCATAAATCGCCACAGCATTGCGCGATGCGCCGCCGCCGGCCACATCCGGCAAATCCTCGACCCGGCCAGGAAGCCGGCGTACGTCGAGCGCCTCGGCCGAGGTCAGGTTGACATGACCACCGAAACCCGGACGCTGCGCATGGGGCGCGCTGACCACAGACATCCTCCAGGCCGATATGCTTCCCGCGGCATCGAGCGCGGCGCCGATCTCTGCCGACATCGCCGCTCCCAACGGTGCACGGCTGAGTTCGTCCTGGCGCGACCATTGCACGCGAACCGGGATCCCGGCGTGATCGACAGCGATAATCGCTGCATCCAACGCCGCATCATCCGCGCTGTTATGACCATAGCAACCTGCACCATGGGCATGGACGACGCGAACGTTGGCGACGTCGAAGCCGAGACAAGCCGCAATCTGGTCCCGAAGAGCGAAAATTCCCTGGGAATGCGTCCAGACCGACAGTTGCCCATGTTCATAAAATGCGAGACCACAACTGGGTGCGATCGACCCATGGGCGACATAGCCGCGCGAGTAGCGGGCTCTAAGGGCCAGATTTGTCATCGATAGCGGGACTTCGCCATCGCGGATCACCGCACGCATTTCGCCCGCCGTCTCTGCCGGCTGCCAACGCCCGGGTTCCTCCGACCAGGTCAGGAACGCGTCGGCATCTGCCTGCGCGGACTGAACATCGAATTCATCGGGCCCGACAAGAGCGACAAAGTCCTGCCTGCATAGCAACTCGACGCCCGGATAGTGTTTCGAAAGCCAGGCCGTGTCGGTGTTGGTCAGCCTGGCAAGGCGAAAGGGCTGCCGGACGACGCGCGCATGCAGCATGTTTTCGAGCGCGATGTCGTGAATGTACCCACCGCGTGAAATTTTGACAGCCAAGTCGAGACGCGGCGGGCTGGTACCGACGATCGCGTAATCGGCTGCCGCCCTTACCGCAATCGGCCCTTCGACAGCTTTGGTCCAATCGACATCTGCAGCCACCGTCCAGAAATCGAGCCCGACCGGCTCCACGCCCCTGAAAAACACACCGTCTCTGCAAGACAGGATTTCGGGAGCAGCCTGCAAACGTCTTGAAGCTGTTTGAAACAGCTCAGCGCGCGCATGCGCGGCCACGAGCCGCAACGAGGCGCCCGACACTTCGATCGATTGGCTGCCGGCAGTGATCCCTTCGTCCGGTGAGACGGCAGTGTCTGCCGAGCAAACCTCGATCTGTCCAAGGGACAGATCCAGTTCCTCGGCAACGATCTGAGCAAGCGCCGTCAGAATGCCTTGTCCAAGCTCGACCTTTCCCGGTCTGATCAGGACCTTTCCGGGTAGCTCGAACGAAATCCAGCGGGCAAGGATGGGATTGTCCTTAAGGCTCTTCGGCGTTGAAGCAGCGGTCATCGGCTCGCCTCCGCCAGGCCCTTCGCAGCGCGCTCGACGGCGCGCAGGATGCCGCCGTGGGCGCCGCAGCGACAAAGGTGGCGATCAAGCGCTTCGATCACTGCCTCACGTGTCGGAGACCTGTTCGCTTTCAACAAGGCGAACGCGGACATGACGATACCGGAGAGGCAATATCCACATTGGCCGGCATGCTCGGCGTCAAAGGCTTCAAGAAGAGCACGACCGACCGGATCGTCGGCTAGCCCCTCCGGGGTGACGATCGACGCACCATCCAGAAACGATACGGGCAAGGCGCATGAATAGCGGGCCTGCCCATCGACGCTGAGGACGCAGGCGCCGCATTGTTCCAGGCCGCACCCGAAATGGCTCGCCTTCAAGCCAAGCCGGTTTCGCAGCGCCAACAGGAGCGGCTCATCGAGGCGCCCCTCGAAGGAGACCTCGGCACCATTGATCTGGCATTGGACCCGATTGGTCATTGTTGCCCGCCCACCTTGCCTGCCTTGGCAGCGGCTCGCTGCGACGCACCTGCTTGCGGAAAGGCAAAGGTGGCGGCGGTCGCCCTCACATTGGCCTTTGCCTGCTTGAGTCGATAGGCGGTTGGCGTCATTCCGACGGACTTGCGAAAGGCGCGCAGGAAGTACTTTTCGTCGTTGTAACCGACCGCATAGGCGATCTGGCTGATCGTTTCGTCGGTAAGGACAAGCCGCTCCCTTGCATCCTCGATCCGCATCTGCCGAATGAGCGCATTGAAGCTCGTGCCGGAATATTGTCGGAGCAGCGAGCAGAGCCGGCTTCGCGAAAGCCGCACCGCTTTGGCCGCCTCTTCGAGCGTCGGCCCCTTTAGATAATTGTCGGAAATGAAATCGGCGATCCGACGCATGTTACCGCTATCGCGACCGATGGCGGGCAAAAGAGGCGACAACTCGTTGAATGACGTTTCATAGCTCTGGCAGATGCTTGCCAGCATCAGCGCGAGCTCACCCCTGATCATCTCGGTGGCACAAAGGCGTTCGCCGCCGTATTGATCGATCATGGAACGGCAAGCCTGCTCGACGCGCGCCATCTGTGTGCTGTCGAGGTTGAAGTCGATGTGCCCCTGCCAGACGAATGGCGTCAACTCCGGCGCCAATCGAACAAGCTCGGCGGTCGGATAGGTCCGCGTGATGGCCGGCCTCAGGAAGTCGAGATCGAAATAAAGTACGATGCATCGTGTCATCAGGTCGAAGCGGATCTGATGCGGAACCATCGGAGCGATGAAATAGATCGACCCCGCCCGTGGCTTACAAGACGTCAGGCCGATCCGCGCCGTCGGCGCCTCCGTCATGAAGTAAATGATCTGGAAGTAATCGTGCTTGTGTGCGGGATAGAGGCGCTGGGTTTTCTCGACCAATCGAACGTGAAAACGCGGTTCGCCGGATCGCTCCAGAGCATAGGAGCGGAAAGGCGCCGACATGTCGTCGATTCGATCCGAAGCCTCGCCGGTATTATGCTTCTTGACCGCCCGCTTCATGATACCTCCCATCTGCCCGATCACTCACAGTGTTGCGTCCAGTATCTCACTATCCTGCCGGCATGGCCGCCCGAATCTCCGGGACAGCTTCGAAGAGGTCGGCAACCAGGCCATAGTCCGCGACCTGAAATATCGGCGCTTCCGGATCCTTGTTGATCGCAACGATCACCTTCGAATCCTTCATGCCCGCGAGATGCTGAATGGCGCCCGAGATGCCGCAGGCGATGTACAGATCGGGAGCGACGATCTTGCCGGTCTGCCCGACCTGGAGATCGTTGGACACGAAGCCGGCATCAACCGCAGCCCGGCTTGCGCCAAGTGCAGCGCCGAGCGCATCGGCAAGGGGAGCCAGGACCGCCTCAAAATTCTCGGCCGAGCCAAGTCCCCTTCCGCCGGACACAACGATGCGCGCCGAGGTCAGTTCCGGACGATCCGAACGTGCCATGACCTTGGCAACGAATGAGGACAAATGGGGGCCACGCTGAAAGTTTACGGGTTCTATCGGCTTTGCGTGCTCGCTGGGCGCGGGAGAAAATGCCGAGGTTCTGATCGTCATGACCTTCTTGCTGTCTCTTGACCGCACCGTCTGGATGATGTTGCCTGCATGGATCGGACGGCGGAAGCGATCCGGTGCCTCGACGGCGATCACGTCGGAAATCTGCATCACGTCGAGCAGGGCCGCCACCCGCGGCATCACGCTTTTGCCCAACGTCGTTGTCGGCGCGACGAACGCGTCGTAGCGTTCTCCGAGGCCTGCGATCAATGCAGCGAGCGGCTCACAAAGCTGGTCTGCGAGATCGCCATCGTCGGCAATCAGGACTTTCGCGACTCCCGCAAGCGTCGCCGCCCTCGCTGCCACGGCGCCGCAGTCCCGTCCGGCGACGAGGACATGGACGTCCGGATCGACAAGAATGGCGGCCGTCACCGCTCGGGCGGTGGCGTCGTCAAGGACCAAGCCGTTGTGTTCGGCAAGAACAAGCACACTCATGACAGGACTCCCGCTTCGCTACGCAACCGTTCGACAAGCTCCGTCGCCGAGCCAACTTTTATGCCGGCTAGACGCCCGGCCGGCTCCTCCAGCCGAACGATTTCCAACCGTTGCTCAACGACGATGCCGTAATCTGCCGGCTGCCGTTCCGCGATCGGCTTCTTCTTCGCCTTCATGATATTGGGCAGCGATGCATAGCGCGGTTCATTCAACCGAAGATCGACCGTGATCACCGCGGGCAGGACCAATCGCACGGTCTGCGAACCGCCATCGACCTCACGCGTGACCGTCACCGCATCGCCTTCGACGGCCAGGTTCGAGGCAAAGGTGCCTTGCGCCAAGCCGAGTTGAGCGGCCAGCATCTGAGCGGTCTGATTGCATTCGTCGTCGATTGCCTGTTTGCCAAGCAAGATCAGATCCGGCTTTTCCTCGATCGCGGCCGCCCTCAAGAGCTTGGCAACCGACAGCGGCTCGATCGGAGCATCCGTCTTGATGAGAAGGCCGCGGTCGGCTCCCATCGCAAGCGCGGTGCGCAGTGTCTCCGTTGCCTTATCCGGGCCGATGGAGACGACGAGGACCTCGCTCGCAATAGCCAACTCCCTCAACCGGACCGCCTCCTCGACGGCGATCTCGTCGAAGGGGTTCATCGTCATCTTGAGTCCCGTGAGGTCGATGCCGCTTCCATCGGCAAGCAGCCTCACCTTGACGTTGGGGTCGACGACCCGCTTGACCGCAACCATGATCCTCATCTGTCTCCCTCCCATTTGGACAGCGGCTGGAAATGCTAGTTTTCAGGACCAGCGTATTTTCCGGCCGTCGCCGGGAACATCGTCTTGATGATCTTCATCCGGCTGACATCGACGGTCGCATCCATGTGCAGGAAGATCGCCGCGTCGCGGAACAGCTTCTCGATGCCGAACTCCAGCATGGCGCCGTTGCCGCCATGCAGTTCAAGCGCGTGGGTGGCGACCTTCATGATTTCCTCGGATGCATAGACCTTGGCCATGTTGCACAACGCATCCATGTCGGGGTGGCCCTCGTCGACGGCGCGCGAGGCGCGCTCAATGAGCGAGCGCACGGCTTCGATGCGCGTGGCCATATCGGCAAGCCGCAGGGCAACCGCCTGATGCTTGATGAGGATGCGGCCGCCCTGGACGTAGTTCTGGACATAGTCCGCGGTGCGCTCGAAGCAGGCAACGCCGACGCCAAGGTTCTTGGCCGCCTGGATGATCTTGCCGGCGCGGAAGTATTTGCCGGCGCTGCCAAGCGCCGTGTTCTGGACGAGCAGGTGGTCGGCGGGAACGCGGCAATCCTCGAAAACCAGTTCGCCGTTGTTCATGAAGCGGCAGCCCATGGTCTCGTTGCATTTGGTAACGGTCAGACCCGGCGTGTCGCGCGGGACGAGAAAGCTCGAGGTGCCTTGCAGCATGCCGACCGAAGTATCGGTGTTGGCGTAGACGACGTAGAGGCTTGCATCAAATCCGTTCGAGATGAATTGCTTGCGCCCGTTGATGACCCAGTGCCCATCCTTCAGCACGGCCTTGGTGTGCATGGCTGCCTCCGGAACATTGTAGGGCAGCCAGCGATCGGACGCGCCACGCGGCTCGGTCAGGCAATGGGCCAGGAGAAATTGCGGATCGGCCAGGAGCCGCGGAAACCACTTGTCCTGCAGATGCTTCGGCGCGAATTCGCGCAGGAGGATCGACACCTTCCAGTTCTGCACGAGCTTGTCGGCTAAGCCGGAATCGCCACGGGCGATTTCCTCGGAGATGAGCGCGAAGGTTCTGACTTCGGTGTCGTGCTCAAGGTCGACGCCGCCATGGGCCTCCGGCACGCCGAGCGTGCGCACGCCGATGGTCTCAGCGCCCTCCAGGATAGACCGTGGCAACCGTTCTCCAGGGCTCATGTCCCACTCGCGCTGCCAGTTCGACCGGATGAAGGGGGTCACCGCATCATCGACGAAGGCGCGGCAACTGTCGCGCATCAATCTCTGTTCCTGGGACAATGAGCCGTCATCGGCGTAGATCATGTTCACGCTCCCTAAAGTGCAACTTCGGCAGGCATTGAGTGCCTTCCTCCCACCGTTTTATTGCTAGCACCGGCCTTAGAAGTGGATCAGGTCGTGACGTCCTCTTCTGGTGGACTATCGTCCAATTCGACGTGGACTATCAGAGAACGCACCTATCGCTTTTGGCCGGAAAACCGGTCGTTCAACCAATCGGCAACGAGCGGGCGGTAGAGCCAGGAGATGTTGTTGCAGACATGATTGCCTTCGGGAAACACGTGGATTTCGGCGCCCCTCGCACAGGCTTCAGCACATTTCCTCGCTTCGGCAGGCGGAAAGATCCGGTCGCGGCCACCATGAAGGATGAGCGCAGGCGCGTCCGGTGCGGCACGGCCACGAAGCGTGAACCGTTCGGCGCTCTCGCGGATGTCCTCACCGCCGAGCGCAAAGCGCATGTTGTCCCGATAGACCTGCGGCAAATCGGGCCAAAAACTGCCGAGATCGAAGAAGCCGTTGATCGAGACGACGCCGACGATATCTGGAAGCGATGCCGCGGCTCGAAGCGCGAGAAAGCCGCCGAACGCCATGCCGACGAGACCGACCTCTCCCGACAATCCTTCTCGCCCTTCGACCACCCTCATCGCCGCGGCAAGGGCGTCAGCGAGATCCGGCCGCAAGGGACCGAACACACGCCCTTCCCCCTGCCCCGGACCGTCTAGCGACAAGGTTGCGATACCGCGTGCATGGAAGTGCCGTTCGAGAGCCGGAAACTCCTCCTTGGTCGAATCCGACCCGGGTACGATCAGCGCGAGCGGATAGCTGCCGCCACCCGGGGGAAGACGCAGGCAGGCCCGCAGCGCGCCGCCCTCGAACGGAATGTCGAGTATTTCGCCTGGCGGATCGAGCAAAGGGGCAGCCAGTCGATAGAGTTCGACCTTTCTTGCAGATGCCTTTTCCTTGGCCGCCAGGTCGTCGAACGCCATGAACTGGCCGAAGTGATAAAACAGGCTGGCGCGCGCGTAAGCTTCGCCTGCCGTTACTCGGCGACCGACGGCCAGGGCATCAGCGGCCATTTCGGCATGCCGCTCCCCTTCCTCGCTCCACGCAGCAAGCCAGTTCTCCCAGACGCCGGCACGTTCGATGACCGCCCTTGCGGTGGGCGAGGGAATGCCCGCCACCTCAATACGCGGCAGCCAATGCTCGACCACGCTTAGAAGACGGTTCTCTTGCTGGTCCATGTCTCACCTCCCGCACCACTTAAAGTTCAAACGAACCGGGGAATTGTCAGGGTCCGTCGCGGTCGAGGCCAATCGCGCGAAGCTCCTTGGGATAGGTCTCGGACTTTGCCCGATACCGCGCCGCGGCCAGCATAAGCTTGCCGGCCATGTCAGCGTTCAGGGCGCGCACGATCTGGGCTGGGATACCGACGACGAGCGAGCCGTCCGGGACCACCATGCCTTCCCGCACGAGCGAGTTTGCACCGATCAGACACCGGGCACCGATCTGGGCGCCGTTCAGCACCGTCGCTCCCATTCCGATCAGGCTGCCCTTGCCGATCCGGCATCCATGGATCGTCGCGTTGTGCCCGACGGTCACGTCCTCGCCGATCTCGACGGGATAGCCGGGGTCCGTGTGGATGACGCATCCATCCTGGATGTTGCTGCCGTCACCAAGGACGATCGGCTCATTGTCGCCTCGCAGCACCGCGTTGAACCAGATGCTGACGTCCCGTCCGATGCGCACGTCACCGATAACGATCGCACCGGGCGCCAGGTAAAAGCGGCCGTCGCCCGGGACGGCCGGGGCGAGAGATCCCAGACGATAAAGGCCCGAACCGTTCATCACATTTTCCATTGCTCATCCCGCAGAAGTCGCGGGCCTGTGACAGCGGCACTCATGTCGGCATGGCCAAAAGGATGGAGGCCGGCGCGTTGGTGCGATTGACAAGCGCCCGCGCCTCCCCTGGCGCGAGCCGACAGCTGTCGAGGAAGCCGAGCGTCACCGTGTCCGTCGAGGTCTCAACGGTAACCTCTCCGGCAACGACGATGTAGATCTTTTCCACCGCCGCGTCCTTGAGCGACGTGTATCCGCCGGGAAGCAAATGCGACAGACCAACCCAGATCGTATCGGTCTGCGTCGCCTCCTTGCCCTGAAGACGCAGACAGCGCATGTCGTAATGCTCCGGTGCATCGTAGCGTCGCGCGTCACTGTAGCGTGTAACCTGCACGACCGGCCCTCAAGGCTTGAGAAGAACCCGTTCCGGGGTACCTCGAAGCACCGACGCATAGGCCTTGGCGGCATCGGCAAGACCGTAACAGGTGGCGGGATTTATCGGGAACGGCTTCAGCTTTCCTTCCTCGAATTTCGGCCGCAGCTTGTCGAAAATGCGGGCGCCTTCGACAGAGGAAAGCGCAAGCGTGTCGATGCCGATATACTTGTGCCGCCCCCTGAAGAAATTGAAGATATCGAAAGGCACCGAGCGGTCGAAGGTCGAAATGAACACCTGGCGGGCCTGCTTGGCCATGGCATTGTTGGCAATCTCGAAGTAGGGACTGCCGACCGTGTTGAAGACGATGTCGGCACCGTGTCCGCCGGTCTTTTCGCGCACGATCGCGGCTATGTCGTCCGTTGCGCTGTTGAGCATCTCGACCGGTGCGTTGGTGTGGGCCAACAGAGGCTGCTCGTTGTATTCGACGGCGAAGACCTTGGCCCCGGCCATGGTGGCAAGCTGGATGACGGCCTGCCCGACCTTGCCGTTGCCGCCACAGACCAGAACGACATCGGTCGGCTGGACGCCGCCGGCCTCGCGCAGTCCCTCGAAGGCGGTGATGAAGGGGACGCCGATCGAACCTGCCTCTTCCATCGTGAAGTTCGCAGGCTTCGCCCGAACGGCCTTCTGGTCAAGAACCATCCACTTGCCGTGGCTGCCGTCCTGGGTGATGCCGAGTTCGCCGCCACCGCCCCAGACTTCCATGCCGATCATGGCGGACGGGCCTTCCCGCACGATCCCGCCGAAATCACGCCCTGGGGTGCGCGGCCAGATAGCATGCGGCATGTGCCCGAGCGATGCCTTGACGTCGCTCGGGTTAACACCGGCCGCGACGATCTCGATCAGGACTTGTCCCGGGCCGTGACGCGGGACGGTCACATCGACGAGATCGATCCGAAGATTGTCCAGATCGGGCGATTTCTCCGTGACTTTCAGGGCCTTGGCTGCCTTGGTGTCCACCTGAATGTTCATTTTTTGCCTCCTTGAATTTTAACGATCTTTTCAGGCAGAAAGCCCGAGCATGGCGCGTGCTTGCGACGGACTGGCAATCTGTCCCCCGAGCTTGACGATCAGGTCCTTGGCGCGCTCGACCAACTCGCCATTGCCTTTCGCCAGCACGCCCTTGGTGAGGTAGGAATTGTCCTCAAGGCCGACGCGAACGTGGCCGCCCAGCAGATAGGCCTGCATGGCCATCGGAAACGACATTCGCCCAACGCCGAAGCCCGTCCACACCGCATCTCGGGGTAGCATGCGTGCGGCAAGCGCCATCACGTCGGGGGTGGACGGGAAACCGTACTTGACGCCGGTCACGATCGTGAACATCGCCGGCGACTTCAGCACGCCTGCGGACAAGAGATCCTGTGCAAGCAGGATATGACCGGTATCGAAGACCTCGAGTTCCGGCTTCGAGCCGGCGTCGTTGATAATCTCGGCCATGATCTTCACATTGCCGGGCGTGTTGATCACCACCTCCGATCCGAAGGTCATGGTGTTCAGATCGAGCGTTGCGATATCAGGCTTCAGGGCAACGATGTGCTCGACGCGCTTTTCCGGCCGCATCAATGTGGTTCGCGGGCCCGCGACGGCAGGGTTCTCCTCGGACGGATGATAACGCCCCCCGGGTCCGGTGGTGACGTTGAGGATCAATGCGTTGTTCTTGGCCCTGATGCGCTCGATTACCTCTCGGTAGTATCGCAGCTCCATGGACGGTTTGCCGGTCTCCGGGTCGCGAACGTGGATATGGGCGATGGCCGCGCCCGCGTCGGCGGCTTCCAGGCATGCGTTTGCGATTTCCTCGGGCGTTACCGGCAAACCCGGATGGTGCTCCCGTGTGGTCAGGTTGCCGGTTACGGCACAGGTGATGATGACGTTTGGCTGCATTACAGATGCCTTCCCCCATCGACGACGATCCTGTCGCCGGTCGAAAACCTTAAGTGTGTGGCGCAGGCAAGGATCGCGTCGGCGACATCGGCCGGAGACGTGATCCGCCTGAGCGGTGTCGTTGAAGCGACCTTGTCGTTGAACTCCTTGCCGCGCCCGGGTACGAACTGCGTGTCGACGGCACCCGGCGAAACCGTCAGGACACGAATTTCCGGCGCGAGCGCCCGTCCAAGCGAATTCGCCATGATGTCGAGGCCCGCCTTGGCGCCGCAGTAGGCAACGTTCGAGCCGATACCGGTGAAGGCGGCGATCGATGACACATTGACGACGAGACCGTCACCGGTAGCACGCAAGGCCGGTGCAAAGGCGCGGATGGTGGCAAACACGCCGCGCCAGTTGTTGATGAATATCTGGTCGATGAGCTCGTCGGTCAGGGCGTCGAGATCGGCATGGGGAACCGGCTTCGTGACACCGGCAGCATTGACGAGGATGTCCACGCGTCCCGTCGCTTCAAGCGCGCGGTCGCGGAAAGCCTCGATGCTCGCCGTCTGCTCTATCGAGACCGGCAATGCCAGATGCCCGGTCCCTGCCAGGTTGGCGGCCAACTCTTCTGCCCGTTCCTTTCCAGCGCGATAACCGACGACCACGCGGGCGCCGGCCGAAGCTGCCTGCCTGCAGGTCTCCTGGCCAATGCCGCCCGACCCTCCGACGATAATTGCGACCTTGCCTTCAAGGGGCTGGCCCGCACGTGACATCGTCGTCATGCCTTTTTCCCCGAGATCGGAGGGATGGGATAGCTCGGCGTTCCCGGCACCAGCTTGAAGTCATAGCGGCATGTGTAGAACGGTGCCTTCATGCCGGGGAATTCGACATCCGGCCTGTCGTGGCGCACGAAATCGCCGACGATCTGCTGCTTGGCACCGAAGACCACATCGGCAAGCAGGGCGTCTTGGCTGTCGGCGAAAATCTGCGTCACCAGGGTCTTGTGTCCTGGGGCAGAAACGATGAAGTGGATGTGGGCAGGCCGCATCGGAGCACGCTGCTGGGCTCGCAGCAGATCGCCGACGGGACCGTCGGTGGGAACCGGATAGCCGGCGGGCTTGACTGATACGAAATGAAAGCATCCGTCCGCATCGGTCGTGAATTTTCCGCGCAGGTTGAAGTCGCCCTGGCTCTCGTCCTGGTTCTCGTAGAGCCCGACCGGCGATGCCTGCCAGACGTCCAGTGTCGCGCCTTCGACCGGATAGCCTTGGGCACCGATCACCCGGCCCGTGAACACCAGGCCGGCACCCGGGGTCTCTGATCGCGCGATGCATTCGCCAGAGACGCAATGCGGCGCGTGGCCCCGATAAAACGGTCCGAGCAGCGCCGACATGGTCTCGCCTTGCATGCCGTTGTTGTTGATAAGATCGATGAGGGTTGAGACGCCGATGACGTCAGCCGCGAGCACGACCTCGTTGTTGCTCTCGTGGGTGTGGTGTCCGAGAGCCGCGATCCAACGCAGACCGAACTCGAACTCCTCCTCCGTCAGGCGCGCCTCCAGGACGAACTGATGCAGGTGCGAAACCAGCGACGTCATGACCTGCTTGAGGCGAGGGTCGCTCGTATTGGCCATCGCCTCAAGCACGACGGGAGTAACGTCCCCTTCCCGTGATATCAGCTTCCGAGCAATGTGCATGTGGTTCATGGTCAGTCTCCAATCGTCATTGCAACGGCGTCAGGCCACGGCTGGCTCGGTGCCCTTTTGTGCTATATTCAGGTGCGGGTATTTTTCGGTGAGCAGCGAGCCGTGGTAGAAGGCCTTGGCATAGGCTGCGGTCGCTTGAAACGCGGCAAGCCAGGCGGCGATTGCCGGATAGGCCCGCCACATGGCGGACAGATTGATGTCGGCCATACGGACAATGACGGGCATGATGGCGATATCGGCAAGCGTCATCTCGCGTCCCATCACCCATGGACCGCCACTGTCTTCAAGCCATCGCGCCATGCGGTCGATGCCGCGTTGCAGCCGTCCCAGAGCCTCATCCATCTCGGCTTCAGGAAACCCGGTCTTGCCCATTTTCATCAGGAATTCGCGCCTGAGCGGCTTGCTGTCGCAAAGCGCCTGAAACTCCGCATCGCTCATCGACTGGAAATGCGGAAGGAAGGCGAGGTTATAGGAAGGAACGCGGATCGCAGGCGTCGGCACCTCGTCTATGAAGCGCATCTTGGCTCGCATCTCCGCGGCGCGAAGTGGTGTCGCCGGGCGAAGGGGGGCGACATCCGGCAGGATGTCTTCGAGATACTCGATGATGACGGCTGAATCCGTCACAGCCATGCCGTCGTGCACCAGCGCTGGCACCACGCCGTTGGGGTTGATGGCGAGATAGTCCGGGCTCAGCTGGTCGCCGCGAAAGAGATCCAACCTTCTTTCTTCGAACGCCTGGCCTTTGGCGTGCAGCACGTACCGGACGCGCTGGCTGCAGGTTGACTGCGGCGCGTTGTAGAGAACGAATTCCGTCATTGTCGTAACTCCCGGAGTTCTAACGGTGATGGTCTCGGTGACCCGCTCTGGTCGTCATCAGTCCCAGTTGAGGAACCGCGGCAACTTGTCTTTTCGCGCCAGTGTCCCGATGACTCCGAGCGGGAAGAACATCAGGCCGACCGCCATGACCAGGCCAGTGCCGAGGATGTTGATCTCGGAAGCCCCCATGGTAGCCACGAAGAGTTCGTTGATGGCGACGATCAGGATCGCACCGATGACCGGACCGGCGATCGTGCCCTTGCCACCCAGGATGCACATGAGCACGAGGTTGGCCGACACCAGAATGATCAGGAAGATGTTGGGACGCAGGTAGGTGAGGTATTCGCCCCACACTGCACCGGACATTCCCACGAAGAAGGCGGACAAAGCAAAGGCGAGGACCTTGTAGAAGCGCGTATTGATACCAGCGCTTTCGGCCTTGATCTCATCCTTGGAAATCGCGCGCAGACCGAGCCCGAACTTGGAATGCTTGATCCGGTAAGTCGCCCAGACCGTGAAGGCGGCCATCGCGATGAAGGCGTAGTAGTAGGGAACTTTCGCCCACAGCACGGGCAGGTCGTTGATCGGCAAGGACAGGCCGTTGGCGCCGCCAACGAAGGTCCAGTGATCGAAGAGAATGCGCACGATCATCAACAATGCGATCGAAGAGATGATGAAGCTCGGACCGCGCACTTTCAACGTGATGAGACCAATGAGGTAGCCGACGATGGCCGCGACGAGACCGGCGAGCGGCGCCGTCAGGATGGTGGAGATGCCGAGCCGTGCGAGCAGCATGCCGGAGAAATATCCCCCGATCGCGAAGAACACCGCGTGTCCGAGCGAGACGTAGCCAGCAAAACCGCCCAGGATGTTCCACCCCGACGCCATCACGACATAGGAAGCGGTGAACAGGACAAGATGAAGGACATAGTTGTAGTTGCCGGTAAGCTGCAGGAGCGGCAGGGCCGCAAGGACCAGGAGCAGGGCGACGGGGAACCAGGTCGCTCGTTTCTGGTCGGCTCTGCGGGCAAGCCGTTCATTGTGGGCGCGGCGCGCGGCGAGCACGTCGTCGGCATTGGTGTTCTGGAAACTGAGGGCCATTATGCCAACTCCGGTTTTTCGCCGAACAGGCCCTGCGGCCGTACCAGCAGAATGACGAACAGGGCGAGGAAGAAGGTCATCGTCGACCAGGTCGCACCCACCCAGGTACCGACGAAGGCGGCGATGATCGAAAGCGAGAAGGCCGCGATCACCGTGCCGAGGATGCTTCCCATGCCACCGAGCACGACGACGGACATCAGCATCGCAATCCATTCCCATTGCTTGGCGGGGAAGAAGCTGAAGACGAAGCTGACGAGCGATCCGGCGGCCCCGGCAAGTCCGATGCCGATGGCGAATGCGAGGACGCTGATGAAGTTGACGTTGACCCCGAGAAGCTCTGCCGCATCGCGGTTCTGCGTCGTCGCCCGGATGGCATAGCCGAGCCTTGAATACTTCAGGAACAGGCTGAGGCTGGCGATGATGACGATGGAAACGATACCGGCGTAGAGCTGCCCCTTCGGAACGAAGACGTCACCGATGAAGAACGCAGCCGTTGCATAGTCTGGCGAGGTAACGCGCTGCGTATTGGTGAACAGCCCACCCAGAAGTCCCTCGACCATCATTGCCAGGGCGAAGGTCAAAAGCACCGTCATTTCCGAGTAGCGCGCGCTTTTTGCCTCCCGTGCAAACATCAGGCGGTAGAGGAGGACGCCGATTGCCGCCATGATCAGCGAGGCGACCGGCAGCATGACGATCGGATCGACGCCCCAGAGCTTGAAGCCCCAATAGGTGACATAGGCGCCCGCGATGATCAGTGATGGATGTGCGAGATTGACGATGCGCATCACGCCGAACACGAGCGACAGGCCCGAACCCATCAGCGCGATGACGCCGCCGAGCGCCAACCCCAAAATTGTGACTTGTATGATTTCTGACATGTCTTCCCTCCGTCAGGCGGCCTTCTTGCCGCCGAGGTAGAGTTCCTGGATCCTGGGATCGGAAAGAACGTTGGTGGCTGGGCCTTCGAAAAGGGTTTTGCCGAGATCAAGAACGACGCCCCAATCGGAGTTTTTTAGCCCCATCATCGCGTTCTGCTCGACGAGCAGGACCGTGACGCCTTCCGCAGACATCATCTTCATGATGTCGAACATCTCCTGGACGATCTTTGGCGCGAGGCCGAGTGACGGCTCATCGAGCATGACGATCGCCGGCTTGATGATCAGCGTGCGGGCCATGGCAAGTGTCTGCTGCTGGCCGCCGGACATTGTCCCAGCGTGCTGGTCGGCACGTTCGCGCAGAATGGGAAAGCGCTCGAGAATCGCTTCTATCCGCCGTTCCAGTTCACGCGCGTCATCAAGAATGAAGCCTCCCATCCGCAGGTTTTCGCGAACGGTCATCTTCGGGAAGAGAGCGCGTTCCTGCGGAACGAAGCAGATACCCTTGCGCAGGATCTGGTCGGGACGCAGGCCATTCAGGCGCTCACCCTTGAAGACCACGTCGCCCTTGCGGATCGTCAGCATGCCGCAGATTGCCTTGAGCAGCGTCGATTTGCCGGCGCCATTGGGGCCAATGATGCAGTGGACCTTGCCGGGCTCGACCGTCAGGTGAGCGCCGTCGAGGATGGCCGGGCCGTCGCCATAGCCAGCGGTAATGTTGGTAACCCGGAGAAGTTCGCTCATCACGCCGCCTCCGCCTCGAGCACGCCGCCGAGATAGGCGTCGAGAACGTCCCGATCCTTTCTGACGATCTCGGGCGTTCCCTGGCAGATCACCCTGCCCTGCGCCATGACCACGACCTTGTGCGAGAGGCGCATGATCAGGTCCATGTTGTGCTCGACGATGAGGACGGTCAGCCCCTTTGCGTTCAGCGCGAGGATATGGCCGACGATTTCCTCCAACAGCGATGGGTTGACGCCTCCGGCGGGCTCGTCGAGCAGGATGATCTTCGGATCCGACATCAGGAGTGCCGCCAGATCCATCAGCTTTTTCTGACCGTAGGAAAGATTGTGCCCGTCTTCATAGGCAATGCGGGTAATCCCGAGGAAGTCGAGGATTGCCATCGCCTTGTCCTTTTCGCGCGGCGAGACGGCCGGGCTGAACAATCCGCGGATGCCCTCGGCGCGCGATTGCACGATGACATTCTCGAGAACCGTCATATCGGCCAGATTGCGCGAGATCTGAAACGTACGGCTCAGCCCCTTGGAGGTGATTTTATGCGGTCGCAGATGATCGATGCGCTGACCGTCAAGCCAAACTTCGCCGCTGGTCGGGACAACCGTGCGGCTGATGCAATTGAAAGCGGTGGTTTTGCCGGCCCCGTTCGGTCCGATCAGGGCGGTGATCGAGCCCTGCTCGACCTTGAACGTTGCCCCGTCGACGGCTTTGATGCCGCCATAATGCTTACAGAGATTCCTGACTTCGAGCACGGGCTCGGCCTCCTTGCGTGAAAAATGCATAGGAACGGATGGGAACGCCGAGCCGACGGCGTTCCCATTGGCAGGCGGCCTTAAAAGCCCGCCTTCGGATATGCCATCGGGGAAATCCCCTCGAACTCCCCGGTCGGGTAGACAAATCGCATCTGCCCGTCCTGCCACTGGGTCATGATATGAGATTTGCTCTCGGGCAGGCCGATGTCGTCCCAGGAAAACCGCCCAAGCACCGTGCGCACCGGATCATCCTTGGTCCGCGCGTTCAGCCATTCGCCCATCTTGGCGTTGTCGGTGGTGCCAGCCCCGATGATGGCCTGCTCGATCCCCTGGCAGACTGCAAAGGGAATAGCGCTGTCCTCATCCGGTTCGGCCGAATACTCGGCTTCGAATGCCTTGACGAAATCGGCATTATTGAAGGGTTTTCCGGCAATCGTGCTTTCGAACGGCACGTCCTTATGCCAGGTCGTATGGATAACGACACCTTCAGCGGCTTCCTTACCCACACCCTCGATGTATTCGGTCTGAGCGCCCTGGCTGAGATAGACGAGTTTCGGGGTTGCGCCGACGGTCTTGAGGCTGCGCGTCAGCTGCACCGCCTCTTCTGCCGAGGCGGTCAGTCCGATGATCATCTCGGCGCCCGATCGCTTGATCGAGTTGGCAAGATTGAGCCAGTCGTTGAAGCCTTCTTCAGGCCATTTCTCTTCCATCACGACCTTGATGCCGGCGTCCGCGAGATAACCGGGCGCGAGATCGGCGATTTGCTTGTCGTTTGCCGGATCGATCACCTTCTGGCCGAGAAGCCCTGCGGCAATGGCATTTGCAAAGAAGTCGTCGGCGTGAACGATGGCCACGGACTTCGGTGCCTGGTCGGCCGGGATCAGCTCCTTGATCATGCCGACGACGTCCTTGCCGGTGTATTCGGCGGCGTTGACCTGGAAATAGAACATGTTCTTGAAGCCCTGGGCGTAAATGCGCAGCGCCCCGCCCGAAGGGATCGGATGGACCATGTTGTACTTGGAGAGCACGCTTCCGACCGGAAACGTCAGCCGACTTGAGAATGTCCCGTATACCGCATCGACCTTGTCGACATTGATGAACCGTTCGTACTGGTTGATGGCGGTCGCCGGATCGGACCGGTTGTCGCTGACGATGAGCTCAACCTGCCGGCCGAGAATGCCGCCGGCCGCATTGATCAGTTTTGTGCAGAGCTCATAGCCCCGCTTGTGTTTCTCACCGCTGACGGAAAGCCCGCCGGTAATCGGCAATGATGCGCCGATCCGCAGGGTCTCCGCGTACGCGGCATTGGACATCAGCATCGCGGCCGTCGCGGCCAAGACAAATTTCAACTTTCCCATTGGTGCTCCTCCCAAAGCAATCGATTGCATAACTTCTTCCGAAAAAGCCCCTGAGATTGACCTCAAGGGCACCATTGCCGGTCTGCCAGGCTCCTCAACCCGAAAAACCGCCTGCGTATTCTGGATTGCACTAGCATTGCGCGATATTCACGCAATCGATTGCATTTGACATTTGCAAATTTCCGAACCGGCGTCAAGTCAATCTCGCAATCGATTGCATGAAATTTCGTTTGGATGTATGAGATGGTTCGAAAGGTGCGTGGCGTCATGTTGAAGAAGCGAATAACCCTCAAGGACATAGCTCGGGAAACCGGCGTTCACGTCTCGACCGTTTCGCGCGCCCTCGATCCGGTGGAACGCAGAAGCATAACCCCGGAAGTGATCGAGAAGGTGCAAGGAGCTGCCGAACGGCTCGGCTATCGGCCGAACCGGATTGCCGCCGGTCTGCGCACCAACCGCACCATGACAGTCGGGGTAATGATCCCTGATATCACCAACGTGATCTTTCCGCCCATTCTCCGTGGGATAGAAAGCGTGCTGGAGCCACTCGGCTACGCCTCGATCATTGTCAACACCGATAGCGAGAAGGAGCGGGAAAGCCGGCTTGTGGATGTGCTGCGCGACCGTGGCGTCGACGGGATCATCCACGCGGCTGCCTTGCGCAGCGATCCTTCGATCGCTCGGGCCGCCGAGGACGGCATGCCTGTCGTTACGCTCAACCGCCGTGTCGAACGCGCCTGCGTTCCCTACATCATCAACGACGAGGAAGGCGGCATCCGGCAGATGCTGTCACACCTCAGCGACCTCGGTCATCGTTCGATTGCCCACATCGCCGGACCACAGAATCTCTCGACCGGCCAGCTGCGGCTTGCTGCCTTTCGGGATTGCGTAACCTCCATGAAGCTTTCGCACAACGAGCGGCTGGTGGTCACTGCAACGCGTTTCGACGAGGACGAAGGCATGCGTTGCGTCGACGCCCTCTTGTCGTCGCAAGAGCCGTTTACCGCGATCCTCTGCGCCAACGACCGTCTTGCGCTTGGCGCCATCGAACGCTTGCGCGGGCGCGGCTTGCATTGCCCGACCGACGTATCGGTAAGCGGCTTCAACGACATGCCCTTCCTCAACCTGATCCGCCCGAAGCTGACGACGATCCGCATTGAGCAACACAGCGCAGGGCGAACGGCGGCAACGCTGCTCATGCGGCTGATCAATTCGAACGACCTTGAGTCCGTGCCGATTGAGACAATCCTGCCGGTCGAATTGATCGTCCGGGACAGCACTGGCCCTGCAAAGGACGCCGCGCCGAGGCCGACTGGGCGCTACAGCGCCGCGCGTCATACATGACGCGCTGAGGACGCTGTAACGCTTTAAACTTGCTGCATAATTTATCCTTAAACCGATTCTGATTTAAGGAATTATGCAGTAAGCGGCGCCACTGGTGCGCGGCCTGCCAAATCGATCGATGTTTGCAAACGCAGCCGCCTCGGCTTCTTTCGCCGCGAGGGATGCCTCCCACTTGGATCCCGCCTCCCAGCCGCGACCACAGGTGCTTGAAAAGGCGATCTAATCTTTAACGGCCTACCAAGCGCCGACCACCGCATGCGTCAGGTGCGCATTTTTGCCGACGGCTACCGGTTGCCAAGCGTCGATCGGCAATGCCCCGGCGCTCTGATCAATAGTATGGCGAAATGCACTCCTGGCGTGGCCCATAATAGGGCTGAAACGTGTTGTCGTAGGCCCTGTATGAACGGTAGCGGTCGTAACACCATTCGACGTGGGCTGAACTGGCGTTCGAATAGACCCGACGGGGTGGCGACGCGATCGCACCACCGATGGCTAAGCCTGCTCCGAATGCGGCCAGAGGATACCACCATCCATCATTATGCCGACGGTAGCCGTCCCGTCGGTAACGGTAACCCTGGTAGCCGTTGTAATAGCCGTATCGTGGGCCCGAATTGTAACGATGATTGCTGTATCCGCGTGAGTGCGGCGGACCACCATAATGACCGGGCTTGTGGTGGATCAGCTCTGCAGCCTGGAAATTCGGAGGATTCACCGACATTGGAGACATAGGCAATGCCTGTGCCGACACTGCCGTAAGGGCCGTGGCAACTGCAACTAACACTGCACCTATTTTTTTCATGACATCACCCGACAGTTTTTCGTCAGGTCATTTTCCAGTGAACGCCATGAACACAGCATGAACAGCATTCGGCTCGCCAGAAACTTGCGCCAACAACCGCCAACCTTCACTTTAAGCTGCCATTGAACGGGGACTCCGTTCTGCGCTGCGCCACGAATGTGATGCGCTCGCTTCACGTGCCCATGCCATGCCTTGCGCGGACAAGTGAGCGAGGTGCGGCAAAGGGCCAATGAGACGATCCGGCTCGGGGTCCCATGACGTTTTCGACTTCTGGCGCCACCACAAAGGTAGCGCTCACCTCCCTGCCGAACTCGATGGGAGTTAAACACGAATGCGCTTGATGATCGCCGCATGGGCGTTGAGGCACGCCAGAAATACGAGCACAAGCAGGACGAGCCCCGTCGGCGATCTCAGCACAACCGACCAGCTACTGGCGGGAAGCTGAGAGAATGAAGCGCTGGCAAGCCCTGCGCCGTTTCCTGAGATCTGGATCACCGCAAGCCCTGAGGCGATGAGCGCGACATGCGCGTGAACGAAGCGCAGTCGCAGATATCGTTCCGGGCGCACGGCGAGATAGGCACCAACCGCGGCGCCGACGGTGAGCATCGCGACCGCACCCCAGAATACCGACTCTGGAGCGGAGACGAGGGTAAGCACGAGTCCGCGCGTCGAGGGCACCATCGTCAGGTACACGCTCCAGGCGAGTGCGCTGGACGGCGCGTTTGCGACCAGCGCGACGCTGATAAGGGAGAGGGCGGCGGCCCCGTAGACCGCGCAAGGCCCAAGCCGAATGACCGTCATTACTGAGGCTCGCATGTTTCGATTCCTATCCCCCGCACGCGCCGAGCAAGAAAATATAAGATGACGCTTAATTGAGGCTTACCGAGGTGCCGCTACCTCGGATAAGAATCGGTCCATCTGCTTTTATTACTCCCGCCGCCTCGTATTTGTCGTCATCAAGCAGACGGCTATCGTGCTCACAAGACCGGAGCGAAAAACGGACCTTCGAGCTCGTCGTCAGTGTCTCTTTAATGCGACTCGCAATTTCAATTCTTTCTTTATTAGTTATTTTTCAGCAAGATTTTCGATGAGCCCATCTGCAGGCGAGGCTAGGATACCCGAAATTAGGGGGACGAATGGTAATGTCTCGGAGCAAATCAGGACGCGTTGTGCTTTTGATCGTTGGGGGGCTGATACTGGCCGGATGCCAAACGGACGCGCTGGACGATGTGGCCGCCTTCGGCGATAGCGCGAAAACCCTCAACGATGATTCGGCGGTCGCCTTCTACAAGGACGATGAACTGGTGACCACGGGCAAGCTCCAGTTTCAAGAGAAGAACTACGGAAAGTCCTACGCGATCTACAAGCGGGCCGTTGACGTCTTTCCGCGAGACCCTGCCGCATGGTTGGGCTTTGCGGCCTCTTCCGACATGATCGGCCGCTTCGACACATCCGACCGCGCCTACGCGCAACTCTCCAAAATGATTGGCGGTACGGCCGTCTACTACAACAATATTGGCTATTCCCACTTGCTGCGCGGCGACCTGCCCGGGGCCCGCAAGTACTTCCTGAAAGCATACGAGCTCGATCCGGCGAACGAGACGACGGCCAGGAACCTGGAGCTGATGAAGAACAGCGTCAAATACGCGCAGCGATAAGCCGCCGACACCACCGACACGGGCCCGCCGGCGCCAAAACGCCGGCGGTGAGCTTCCTTATGCAGCTTCCGTTCCGAACTGAACAACGCGGCAGTGCCGCTGTAGACGACGCACAGCGCCAGGCAACAGCGAACCGCTGCCATAGCAACGCCGCGTCGGGCAATTTGCGGGAGAGAATCTATTTCAAGGCAGGTTCGGCCCTACCGCACCTTTCTCAGCACAAGCTTGCCATCCGCCGAGACAGACCGTTCGTAGCGTGGCAAGTTCGCGATGGAACCGCCCTGAGGATCGGCTGCGGCCAGGACATCGTCAACGGCGTTTTCCGGAGCGGAGACCGAATAGGATGATGGCGCCAGGCGCTGGGTCACTTCCTTTCCAGGCGCGCTGATGATCATGCTGCCGCTGGAGGCAAACATGCTCGGGTTCATGCGGTCATCGAGATCGGCGACATCCTTTTGCAGCTCCTCGACAGTCTTTCGAACGGCCGCCATGTCGTCGGCCCTGGCGCCGTTGGCGATGTTCGCGGCCTGTTTGCTAATCTGCTGCTTCAAACCATCGATCGAGCGCTTGAGAGCGGAAAGGCTTTCTCGGCTCTCGCGGACGTCTGCGGCATTCTTGGCCGTGTAGAGCAAAATACCCGTGTTGAGCGGCAGCAGCATAAGGGCCAGTGCGATGATCGGCGTGCTCCGCGAACGGCTTGGCTCATTGGCGGCGTGCTCGTTACGCAGCAATGCGGCGTCGGGCTTGATGTCGACCTCGACATTCGAAATATGCGTCATCGAATTCCTCCGTCACGAAGCCGGGCCTTAACCCAAGCTCTCTGTGTTTCCCGAAACCCCAGATCCCCTTGGGGCCACGTTCACTTCAGGCGTTGCGCGTTGCCGAGCTCATGATCGTTTGCCTCAGTATTTCAGACATCTCTTAATGACATCCCATTGTCGGCCCACTTTACAGCGCCGCGCGTCAAACATGACGTGCAAAGGACGCTGTAACGCCTTAAAGCTGCTGCATAATTTTCTCCTTAAATCGATTTCGATTTAAGGAATTATGCAATAGCCCCCGCTTTAGTCCAATGTGAACACCCCTCCCCAAGCCCGGTCCAGCATCTCCAGCGACGCGACCTTCGGCATGTCGTTGAACTCGCAATAGGAGGAGATGAAATCCAGGAGGTATTTGGGATGGTAACAGGACGCCGGCGTATCCCCCTCGTATTTGCGTTCGTAGAACAGGCGCAGATCACTGCTCACCAAGTCTATCGCGGCCTTGCGGGCGTAGGACTCAAAGATACGTAGATATTCATCCCGCGAAGGGTTGTTCACATATATCTTATATTTGAGGCGCCGCAGGCCGGCTTCGTCGGAGAGTTCTCGCGGTGCAATGTTGGTCGAGAAGACGACAAGCTCATCGAACGGCACCTTGAACTTCTTGCCGGTATGCAATGTCAGGAAATCGTAGCCCCGCTCGAGCGGCACGATCCAGCGGTTGATGAGCGCCTGGGGTCGGTCCTGCTGGCGCCCAAAATCGTCGATGATGAAGACTCCGCCTGATGCCTTCAGATGCACCGGGGCTTCGTAGACACGGGATCCTGGGCTATAAGTCAGGTCGAGCAGATCCAGGGTGAGCTCGCCACCGGTTTTGATGACCGGCCGCCGGCACTCCACCCATCGCTGGTCGGCCTTCGGGTGCGGCCTGACCGCCGGTTCACTCACTGGCTGATGCGTCGCCTCGTCATAGAAGCTGATGACATAACCGCCGACCTCGATGGCATAAGGCACCCAGATCGTCTGCACGAAAAGCTCCGAGGTCCGCTCGGCGATGCTTGTCTTACCATTGCCGGGGGGGCCATAGAGCAGGATGGAAAGGCCCGAATTTACGGCCGGCCCAAGCTTCTCGACCAACGCCGGCGACAGCACCAACCCTTCCAGACTCCGGACTAACCGCTCATAGGTGACGCGTTCGTGGTGAATTGACTGCAAGCCGATCTGGCGACAGAAGGCATCGAGAGACACGGGAGCCGGGCCAATGTATTCTGACTGTCGTGCCGCCGCCTGCGCATAGTCCATGCCCTTCATCGAAAGCGCATAGCGGATGTCGGACTTGACGTCCTCCCCCGCAAGCCCCCTCGCCTCGATATATGCGAGCTTCACCAGCTCCTTGATCAGAAGATTGATCACCACCTTCGGCAGCTTCATCCGGGCCGCCAGGTGCGATGGCGTCACGGTATCCCGTTCCGTCGCGCATTTTGCCGCCAGCCGCAACATGAACGACACATCAAGGCCGGTTTCTTCGAGGCTCATCGGCGCCATCGGCATCCGCGGATCGAGTGCGACGGCGAAGTCTTCGCGATCTTGTTCGGGTGAATACTGCATATAGCCCCCTACGTCCTATCCACCAGGCTTCAGGCCGGTGAGAATGCCGACAACACGCATGACGATGGGCACGAGCACGATGATGAGGCTCACGGGAAACAGGAACGCCCCGAGCGGCAGCAGCATCTTGATCGGCAGGGAATTGGCCTTTTCCTCGGCCCGCACGACACGAAGATCGCGCATTTCCTTACTGTAAACGCGCAGCGTCTGCGTGACGCTCGTTCCCAGCTCCTCCGACTGGCGAAACAGCACCGCGAGCGCTCGCGCCTCGTCAATCCTGAGCCGCGTTGCCAGGTTGGCCAGGGCATCACGCAAGCGGCGCCCGCCGCGCACCTCCAGCATCATGATCGAAAGATGCAGGCCGAAATCCTGCCGCTTGTGGACGAATTCTCTCGCGACACGGTTTGCCGCCGCCTCGATGCTCATTCCGGCATCCAGGCAGACGATCAGCATGTCCATGAAATCGGGAAAGAGCCGCCTGTACTCGCGCTCCTTGGCCTGACCGCGCCGATCGATTTGGATGTTGACCAGAACAAAAGTGATGCCGGCGGCAAACATGGCGACGACCACGCCTGCGAGGCGCGACATTTCAGGAATGAAGCGGTCAAGGGCCCAGACGGCTGCAACCAGGACACCAATGCAGATGAGCGCACGGATCAATTGGAACACCGTTACCGCGCCCGCACTGAAATACCCGGCGCGGATCAGCCGGTTCTGTGTCGAGTTGGCATTCCGATCGCGTCGGGTGATCTCGAAATAGCGGCGGATCAATCGGTTTTCGACTTCACCGAAGTCAACAATCGCACCGTCGCCAAGCTGGAGTTCCTCCCCGCCTGCCGTCACCGTCGTTTCCGATATTCGGAGACCGACCTCGCGGCGCCGGAAGACAAATTCGGATGCGGCGCCGGTAAATATCAGCACCGAGAAGAAAACGATGAGATAAATTCCATACTCACCTAGCATGGTGGCCTCAGTACTCGAAGTTAACCATCTTGTAGAGAATGACGTTTCCGACTGCCATGATCGCAAACAGAACCACAACCACGGTCGTGCCGTGGCCGCTATTCCAAACAGGGTCGAAATACGTCGGTGAGAGCGCCTTGATCATTGCGTAAAGAAGAAACGGATAGAGTGACATAAAGATCGCGGTGATCCGTCCCTCCGACGAGATCGCCTTGACTTTGGCCTTCAGCATTGAGCGATCACGCAACGTCTTTGAGAGATTCTGAAGGATCTCGACAAGATTGCCGCCGGTCCCTGCCTGAACGCTCAGCGAGATCGCCAACAGATTGAGGTCTTCCGCACCCACGCGATCGCCAAGGTTGGCGAGTGCATCGTCCAACGTGACCCCGTAGGTCAATTCGTCCGATAGAAGACCGAACTCCGTTCCGACCGGATCAGGCATCTCGCGCGCCACCAGAGCAATCGCGGCCGGCAGTGGATGGCCGGCTGCAAGGCTCCGATTGGCAACATCGAGTGCTTCTGGAAGTTTTTGCGTGAATTTTCGAATACGGCTCGCCCTGGCGCGCCAGACGACAAGCACTGGAATGAGCAGGCAAATCATCAGGAAAACCGGAACCCGGACGATGTTGCTCGGCACCAGAAACTGGACGATCAACCAGATGAAAAGCCCGCCAGCAATTGCATAGAGCACAAATCGCCTTGGGTCGAACTTGATGCCGGACTGCGTGTAGAACTGTCTGATGAACTGCATCAATGGCAGCGAACGCCAATCCTCGTCGGCACCGCGCTCCTTCAGCATATCGCGATAGGTTTTGCGATGGTCATCACTTTCACCAAGCAGGCTCAGGCGATGGTTGACCGCCCGCTGACGCTCCGATTTCGTGAAGTAACTGCGCAGCAAAGCTTCGGCGGAAACCAGCACTGCGATGAACACGGCGGCATAGAGCAGGAGCAGACTCATGGTTCAACGACCCCCGTTTGCAGCGGCTTTCCAGGATCGAAAATCAGCGGGGAGACGGCGATCCCGAGGTCCGCGAACTCTTCGATGAAACGAGGGCGAAGCCCGGTTGCTCGGAATTCCCCCCGAATGCGGCCATCATCCTCTGTGCCGGTCCTCTTGAACCGCATGATCTCCTGCATCTGGACGACCTCGCCCTCCATGCCTGTGATTTCGGAAATCGAGACGACCTTGCGACTACCGTCGCTCAAACGCTGAACCTGCACGATAACCCGTATCGCGGAGGAGATCTGCGAGCGGATACTGAGCTGCGACATCGGCATGCCCGCCATGCCGACCATCTGTTCGAGCCGGCCGACGGCGTCACGCGGCGTGTTGGCGTGAATGGTTGTCATCGATCCCTCGTGACCGGTATTCATCGCCTGCAGCATGTCGAAGGCCTCCTCGCCGCGCACCTCGCCGACGATGATTCGATCGGGACGCATGCGCAGCGCATTCTTCAGCAGCTCGCGCTGCCGAACCTCGTTGCGGCCGTCGAGCGTTGGCGGTCTGGTCTCCAATCGCCCGACATGCGGCTGCTGCAGCTGGAGCTCGGCCGCATCCTCGATTGTGATCAGACGTTCCTTCGGCGAGATCTGCGACGACATGGCGTTAAGCAAGGTCGTCTTGCCCGAGCCGGTGCCACCCGAGATGATCATCGACACCTTGCCTTTGACCGCAGCGCTGAGAAGAATGCGCATCGCATCCGCCATGGCGCCGTATTCGACCAGGCGCTCCAGCGTCAGAGGCGAGCGGGTGAATTTGCGGATCGAAACAAGCGGCCCGTCAACCGAGATCGGCCGGATGGCAACGTTGACGCGCGACCCGTCCTTGAGGCGGGCATCGACCAGCGGTGTCGATTCATCGACGCGACGTCCGACAGCTGAGACGATCTTGTTGATCACCCGCAACAGGTGATCCTCGTCCTTGAAGCGAACCGCCGTGCTTTCGAGCCTGCCCCTTCGTTCGACATAGACACTTTTGTAGCCGTTGATGAGAATATCCGCGATCGTATCATCGGCCAGCAGCGGCTCTATGGGCCCGAGCCCGAGCATCTCGTCGGTGATTTCACGGATCAGATCATTGATTTCCTTGGCGTTGAGCGGAAAGTTGTTGCGGCGGATATAATCCTTGACCAGCGGCCTGATCTCGGCGGCGATCTCTTCGTTGTCGAGTGTGTCGAGAATGCCGAGATTGATGCGGTCCAGCAGGTAACGATGCAGGTTGACCCGCTCGGCGACCATGTCGAGGCCGAGCGAGGCTTCCAGCCCGACCGTTGCGCCAGCTTCGCCAACATGGGGATCAGGCGCCACCTTGTTCGCAGGCACCTCAGCGGAAAGAAGATCAGCGGGCTCCGCAAGTTCCCCATCACCCGTCTGCGTCTGCTTGTAGAAACGTCCGATGAACCCGGTTGCCATTGACCTTCACCCTGTTCGACTATCTTACAATCACTGTCGCTCCGACTTTCACTCGGTCATAAAGATCGATGACGTCGGCATTGCTCATCCGGAAGCATCCCGAAGATGCGAAGTTCCCGACCGTCGACTGGTCGTTCGTTCCGTGAATGCGGTAAAGCGTGTCGGCGGTTCCGCGGTAGAGATAGATGCCGCGCGCACCGAGCGGGTTGAACGGGCCAGCAGGCACCAATTCCGGAAGCTCAGGCGCACGCGCCTTCATCTCGGCCGGCGGCCGCCATTCGGGCCACTCTGCCTTTCGGCCAACCCTGACGACGCCACTCCAACGAAAGCCGTCGCGCCCGACTGCGATCTTGTAACGGATGGCGCGATTGCCGGAGATGATAAGATCGAGCGTCCGATTTTCGCTGACGATGACGATCGTGCCGGCCGGATAGTTTTTCTCGACCGTCACCGTGGCGCTCGTCCTCGGCCCAAGGCTTCGCGGCACGAGCCCGCTCGCCAATCCATCGGTGGCGGCGCTTGCAAGTCCAACCGAGACTGCAAACAGCAGGACCCGCATCACTCGGTCGCAAGCTGAAGCATTGCCGTGTCGCCATCTCGGTCCGTCGCTGCGATGCGCGTACACTCTCATCTGACAAGCGCTCCAAGCTTGTTGACGGCGCCGCAGAAGCGCGAGCGCGAGTTTACCTCGATCGGCAGCACGCCACGGTTCACCGCCTCGCTCATCGTGTCCCAGTCATAGGGAATGATATGCGCATGCGTATCCTTGAAGATTTTGTCCACCTGCTCCCGGCGCACGCCAAGGCTGAAAAACTTCGTCCGATACTTGTTGATGACGATCTGGATCGAGTCCGCGTTGCCGCGCAACCGCACCAGATTGAGAAACAGATCCTTGGCCTGATGGAGGGCGGGGATCGTCATCTCCGTGACGACGCAGATGCTGTTGACCGATCCGAGCACAGCATCCTTCCATGGGGTGTTGTAGTAGGGAATGTCGATGACCGTGTGGTCGCTCTCGAAGGCTGCGACATCCAGCATGCGCAACACCAGTTCGGCGCCCTTAGGTGCCAGAAGGACCGACGGTTGTTTGAAGGACAGCAGGGAAAAGCCGCTCGAATGGCGTTTGCGCACGAGATCGATGAATTCGAGGTCGACACGCGACGGATTGGCCATGACCGGCTTCAGATCGTAGTCGTTGACAAGGTTGAGATAGTAGCCGAGCGAGCCGCAAGAAAAATCCAGGTCGAACAGATCGACGCGCGGCGCCGAGTTTTTCGTCGACTGGGCCAGCACATGGGCGAGTGACGAGGAGATCACACTGGCGCCGGCGCCGCCAACGGCCGAGACGACGGCATGAACCCGGCTATCGCTGGCGCCCGCACCCGGCGCGTGCGTGGAGATCATGTCGATCAGTGAGCGCCGCTCGAGCGGCTTCTTCAGCCAATCGTCGCCATTCAGCCGGAAGAGCGGCCGTAGCATTTCCTCCGGCAGATCTTCCGAAACGATCACGAGCGGAATGTTGCGGTGGCTGGTGCGGAACGCAAAGAGGCCGGGGCGGTTCAGCGTCTCGCCATTGTCGACATCCAGCACGATCAGGTTGAACTGCGTCGGATCGAACCGCCCCGCATCCGCAAGTGCTGTCAGCGCCATGTGGCGCACTTCGTAGCGCGACAGCGAACCGAACGTGTCGAGCATAAAGCTCGCAGCCGCAGCGTCGTCGGAAAGGACAAGGATCTTTGTGGATGCTGCGAAGTTCATATGAGCTGTCATCTCACTATTCCACGCTGTATTTTAGGGAGCCGGGCAGGTTGAACATGTCCGGAGGTCTTCCGAAGTAATCGTCACCGGATGGGCGGGAATGGTGATGTCATTGAGCCCAAGCAGCGCACCGAGGATGGGCAGGTCGAAGGTGATGTTCTGGCTTGCAAGGCGGATCGTGACCACCGCACCGTCTGGGCGGCCCCAGTAGCCGAGCCCCGAACGCTCATAAGTGACGACCACGTTATTCTTTCGGATCCGCGGATTGATGTGGCACATCCCGGGACGTGCCCCGAGCGCCAGGTCCGGGCAACTCTCCGCCGCGGCGGAACCGTAAACGATACGGTTCAATTGACTGTTGCAGTTGACGCCCTCGCAGGTCCATATGCGCGGAAGGCCCGCTGGAGCGGGTCGGACGCCTGTTCCGACGACCAGGGGATCCGTGGACTCAACAGCCGTAACCGGGTTGAAATTGGAATTGACGGGATCAGAGACTGCCGCCACGCGCGCCCCGTATTGCAGTGCCTTGACCGTCTGGTTCCACTGATGCATGGCATAGCCGAACTCGACGAAGGCAGCGAAGATCAGCATGACGAGCGGAAAAGTAATCAGCCCTTCGGCGAGGCTGACGCCGCGGGTATCCTGCCAGAAGGTGCCGACTGTGCGGAGGGTCACCATCCAATATACCTCTCTTCATGGGAGGAGTTGATGGTGATGGTGTCGATGCCGAGCCAGCCGAACAGAGGCGAAGTCTGGTAGAGATGCGACGTTTCGACGGTGATCGTGCCGTTGGTGCTGATCGGCGAAATATCGAGTGCCGCCGTACCCGGGCCCCAGCCTGGAACGCGCAAGGGTGTTCCCGTGGGCGGAATGGGGCTACCATAAAAAGCAATCTTCCTTGCAATATCTTCAGTGCAGTAAGAGGTGTATGTTGGAGATTGTCGGCAGCGCGACCAATAGCGCCCGGCGTCTCTGAGCCCCGCGTCGATCTGCATCCGTTCCCAAAAGATGTTGCCGAATTCGAGTATGCCCGCCGCAAACAGCGTCACGAAGGGCACCACCACCAGCGCCTCGGCAAGCACAGCGCCCTCCTCCCTCCGCCAGAAGCCGAGACAGAGCCGATGCCGGATCAGGTGTCGGAGCGCCATCATCGGACCAACTCAGCTTCTTCGCGCAGGAACTCATCGAGCGTGCCGCGTCCGCCCTTTCCGGTGATATCGACCATTTCGAGGGTCATATGGCTGTCGCTGCCGTTGGTCACCACAGGCTTCGTGAGAAACATCCGCGCGAAGGCAACCGCCTCCACGCCAGGAGTGCGCCCTTTGAGCTCCTGATCTGCACAGTTAACGATCGCAGCGAAGATCTCGCGGCGGTTGCCATACGTGCTATCGGGATAGTCGGCGAGATTGTAGCCCTTGTGGCATTGGGGAGAACCCTTTTCGCCGTTTGGCGCCTTGTCCGCCAGAAGGGTCGGGTTGCCGATTTCATAGTTGTAGACATCATAGGCCGATGGCTGTGTGCCGGAAGGGGTAATTCCTCCGGGATAGCTCGACGAATATCCAGTGATGGCAGCAATCGGCGCAAGCGGCGGAGTATAATTTGGATTGGACTTCAGTGGGCTCGGATCCTTGCCCGAGTGCGAGATGTCCCAATAAAGATTTAAGTTCCAATTATTGCTCTTACTAATCTTGCCGCCGCCGCCCGGAATAACCTCCATATCCGTGCCATAGCCGAGCGGCACGGCATCGTAGGCGTTGGCCGCCTGCTCATACGTGCTGCAAGCTTTATTGCCCTGCGTTTGGGCCATTCGTACGTTTGGTGCCGGGCGATAACGCCACTTGTCGTCTACGTTCTTGTAGTCGGCGCCATAGAGACCGAAACGGGTGTTCGTTCCATGCTCGACCTTCCCTCTCATCTCGCCCGGTTCGGTCGTTAAATCATCCTGCTTGTAACATACTCCCGGTTTGCCGAGGGCAAGCGCGTCGGCGAGCGCGTCGGCCCCCTTGCCGAGGGTTTCCAGAAAACCGAAGTTTCCCGGTCCAGATGTTGCGGTGACACTATTGTTGTTGTGCAGTTCGATCTGCCGGCCGTAGAGGTTGCCGGAGGCAAAATTAGTATGCAGCGCATCGGCCGCCGCCTCGGCATTTCCGCCGCCCGGATTCTCATACGGATTGCAGATATAGATCGGCGTCACGTCGCAGGCGCTCGCCCGGTAGACTGCCACCGCCTCGGCGGAGACGCTGATCGTATCCCTGCTGAAACCCACCGGCAGAGGGAAGATCGTTTGCATCTTTACGCGCTCATCCGGGACGAAGACCCAGGCATAGGACGCCTCGTTTGAATTCTCCGTCTCCATCGATCCGGTGATGGGATCGTCATCGTTGGCGGGAATTTTCTTGAGAAATCGGACGTTGACCGTGCCCTTTGCTGGGTTCCCGGCATCGAAAGACACGGGGTCGTATGAGCCGAGCGACATGCTGGTTCCGCCGCCGGCAAAGGCCGCGCTGTTGGTGAGCTTCTTGATCGCCGTTTCGGCCCGCTCGATCGCGTCGTCGCGGCCGTCAAGCTCGCGGGCGCCTGCAAGCGCCATGGCGTCAACAGCGTTCTGAAGGTCGGTATGAAGATTGCTGCTGCGCCCGACATCGATGACCAGCAGGGAGAAGCCGAGCAGCAGCGGCATGGCAACGAGCGTCAAAGCAATGACGTAGCCGCGATGATCGTTCCAGAACCGTCTTATAGCCCTGTTCAACATTGGCATGCCCCTCCATCGCGGCGGCGTTGCCGTCGTGACGCGCTGTTTCTACTGCAGTCCTTTCCGGCGCTGCCGCCGTTTCTTAAACGCTGCCTTCTAACGTCACTGCCCGGACATCGCTCCGTTGGACGACTGCGCAGGCGCGGGCAAGACCATCGCCGATGGCCCTCCACCATTCTGATAGCTGCTGACAGCCCTATGGATCACCTTGCCGTCGGCGGCGATGTGGGTGTTCTGTGCCGCCCGCGGGAAGGGATCCTGCGTGTGGATGCCTTTGTTCGCTTCCACCGCGTTTCCCAGCCCGAAGGTGATCGTGTCCCTGTGGTTCATGTAGTCGGCGCAGCCGGTGACAAGGCTCGCAACAGCAACGACCAGCAGTGCGCGCCTACTTCTTCGCAACAGCAAGTTCGCCTCCCACATCGAGATCGAGACGGTGGCCATAGGGACCTGTCACGCCTTCGCCATCGCGGAAGCGGCGCAGCATGTCCTTGTCGACCTCCAGGATGCCAAGCGCAAACAGCTCGACATCATTCGACGAGCGCGTCTGGTCAAGCGGAGTGTAAAGGTCCTCGCCGGGTGCTGCCGGTCGCACGATACGCGGCGTGACGACGATGACGAGATCGGATTCCTTTTTCAGAAAGCTGGTCGAGCGGAACAGCGCGCCAATCACGGGAAGTTTCCCCAATCCCGGCAATTGCTGGATGTCCTTGGCGTTGGTCGACTGCAGGAGACCGGCCATTGCGAAGCTCTGGCCGTCGCGCAGCGCCACCGTGGTCTTGGCCGCACGCGAGATGAAGCCGGGATTGCCGTTGACGTTGATCGATGTGTCGAGCTCGGAAACTTCCGGCTCGACCTTCAAGCTGATCAGTCCGCCGTCGAGCACCACCGGCGTGAAGGACAGCCGCACGCCGAACGGCCTGTAGTCGGTCTGGGTCGCAACCGTCGCACCGTTGGCCACAGTTGTCAGGATCGGCACTTCACCGCCAGCGTGGAAATTTGCGGTCTCACCGCTCATCGCAATCAGGTTCGGCTGCGCCAGGCGGCGCACCAGCCCCTTTTGTTCAAGAGCGTTGATGACGACATCGATTTGGCCGCCGGAAATTTCCAGCACCTTGGCGATCAATTGGCCGAAAGGCTGCATGCCGGTTGCCGCGCCGGCCGCATCCCCCAGCGTACGGACGAGTGCGCCGTCTTCCACGCCGATACCCTGGCTCGTCGTTGCCTTGCCGATGCCGTTCGTGCCTCGCCCCGACCAGCCGATGCCGAGGTCCCGGCCGGTCTGGCGCGACGCTTCGATCACCCGGACCTCAAGCATCACCTGCTGGGAATCGTTGACGCGCAACTGGTTGAGGACCGGCTGATCGGAATAGGACTGGGCAATTTCCAGCACCCGCTGCAATTCAGTGGCGTCGCGGACAATGCCAGTCAGGCGGATGCGGTCATTCGAGTTGATCACCCGAACCTGCGACCCCGGCGAGGCGGAGCGGATGGCTGAGGCGACTTCGCTGAAATCGCTGGCGATGCGGATATCGATGACACCGACAAGCTTCTTGTCGTCGTCATAGACCGAGATGTTGGTGGCCCCGATCTTCTTGCCGCGAATGAACAGCGACCTGTCGGAAAGCGGCACCACATCGATCAGCTCGGCGCTGCCTATGACGAGGTCCCCGAACGGCTTGGCGGTTCTGATCGTCATCGTCTCATTCGGCGGGAGGTTCACCTGCTGAACGGCCCCCCCGAGGTTGACGAATTTTTCCTGTGCATCGGCACGTCCGGCCAGGCCGGGGCCCCAGAGGCCATAGGCCGAAACTACGGCAACTGTCGCCGCGAGGGCTTTGGCACGTGCCGCCCCCTTCAAGCTTCCCCTCAACATTCCAGCCTTAGCCCCCTCTCGTCGAAGCCCGGCCTGCCCCCCTCAGAGCAGGCCGTATTTCATCTCACTGGATCAGACCCACCCGGTGTTCTTCACGTTTGGTCGTGTTCCAGACGCCGACCGTCGCCCACTTGGGTTCCATCGGCAAGGTGGGTTCGACCTGACGCTCTACGATTTGCACCTGTTTTTCACGCAGCGGCGTATTCATCCTGCTTTCGACCGAATTCAGTCGGCCTCCGAGGTCGTCCCCGACCTTCCGCACCAGGCGCTCGATCACATCGAAGCGCCCGTCGTCAGACTTTTGCGCGATGTCCTTGCCAAGTTCGACTGCCATCGGACCTCCGCCAAGATCCGCCACGGTGACCGGCCGCGTCTGCTCGACGTCGGCGGAAGCGATATTGCGTAAGGCCAGCGACAACGTGCCGATATTGGCGCCGAGCGTCAGGCGCTGCGCCTCGTCGGTCGTCACCTCGAAAGTCACGGTCTTGACGACCGAGGGTTCGTCCTTGCGCTCATCGGCCGTCTGGTCCACCGCCAGAACTTTCACACCCTGGAGCAGAACATCGACAGAGGTCTGTTCGCTGCCATTCCTCTGGTTCCGCGCAAGCCGGGTCAGAAGGACGTCGACGCGATCCGAGGGACGCACGAAGCCCGCAACGCCGAGAACGTCGTTGACGCGGATGGAAACGGCCTTCATTCCCTGGTCGAGCGCCGCCGACAACGTGGCCCGCTCACCGGCACCGGTAATCTTCGAGGAGAGCACCGGCTCACCGGGATCGATCGCCTCCATGGCATAGCGCGGCTCGTCATTGTTTCCGATCACCGCCTCGATCGCCTGGAACGAACCCTCGGGCCGCTCCTCGGACGGCCAGGGAATGGCCTTGAGATTTTCGGGGCGTACCCGATCGCCGAAGCGCATGGCCTTGGCGGCAACGACAAGCGTTTTTTCCTGGGATTTCTTGGCGCCGGCGGCCGCAAGCCGCGCCTGCTGGTCGGCAAGATAGGTGCGCGTGGCAAAAACCGCAGCGAGTCCAAGCATAAGAGCAATAACTAGACTGATGATCGTCGATGTACGCATCGTCGGCACTCGCACATAGGACAAAAATACTTCAAAAACTCTTCTCTAAATTAGCGGAGAGGAGTTAATAAACTCCCCTCCTTTTGATTCGCCTTGCAAATAGATCAGCCGCCGGTGGTGCCGCCAGTGCCGCCAGTGCCGCCAGTGCCGGTGCCTGCCGGAGCGCCGAAATCTTGCGTTGTAAACCAACCGGCCCACTCGGACCAATCAGAGTTAAGTTCGCCGCCGATTGTAAGGACTGACGCCACGACACCGCCGACAAGCAGGCCGAGCAGGATCAGATATTCGGTCAGCGCCACGCCGTCTTCTTCCCGCGCGAAAGCGCGTACTTTAGACAAAAGTGCTTTCATCGAGAATTACCTCCAGATTGTTTTCTGCGTGCCGCTTGTTCCCCGGCTCGCCCCCGTCATTGAGACCACCTCTCCGACTGCCATGATTAATAATCTCTTAATTATTATATCGTCAACTTCTAATGCTGAGTCATATCGGACATCTATATTTTATGGTTAAAATCGGAACTTGGAAGAAACTGAATTGACGGGGATATACGCTACCGAAATACGACAGGCGGTAATATTTATTGACGGCGACCTAACCCAAAAGGATTAGAGATAACTTGGAATTAGTCGAGAGTTGCTGAAATTACGACCACATGGCACGAAAGGGGGCAAAACATGACATCGATAATCGACATTATTACTATGATCTCGGTACCGCTTTTTCTCTATGCCGCCTGGAGTGATTTTCGCAGCTGGAAGATACCGAATACCGCCATCCTCGCGCTTCTCGCCCTTTATTTCCTGCGCGCCTTGGCGGAATTGCTGACGAGCGGGGACGTCGGCGCGACGCTCTTTTCCTCCACCGGGATCGGCGGCGATCTCGCGGCCGGCCTGCTGCTTTTCGCCCTCGGCGTCTGCCTCTGGGCCCTCGGCATGTTCGGCGCCGGCGATGCCAAGCTCTTCCTGCCGATCGGCCTTTTCATCGGCTGGCACGGCATGCTCCCCTTCGCCGCCTTCCTGCTGATCGGCGGTATTGTGACATTGCTGGCGCTCAAATGGCCGATGCCGCTGCAACTGGCGCATTTTTCGGTTTTTGTGCGCATCGAGGAAATCCGCGCCACGCGCAAGATCCCCTATGGTGTCATCATGGCCCTGGCGGCACTGGCCACGATGGCCGTGTCCTACGCCAAGTCCTGACATTCCGCAGCGATGCGGTCGATTGCGCTACGGCGCCGCCATGATGCTCAAACCTCGTGAACGACCGCATCGTCATCAATTTGGTCATCAGCCCGGCATGGTCAACGGCAACGCGTCTTATCAGACGCGCCAAGGTCGCTGTAGCACTTTGAATTGCTGCATGTTTTTGTCCTTAAAGCGGATAGGATTTAAGGAAACATGCAGTAGCAAACCGCGCGTGACATGAGCGAGGAAGCGGCGAATGGGTCGCATGTGACGGCTTGAAATCGCCTTCCGTAGGCCTACCTACCATTGCATTGCCTACCTTGAAGGAGCGCAGCCATGGAACTCACCGTGGTGCCAATCGTCAAGCCGGACGCCACCAACTTCATTTTTGGCCAGTCGCATTTCATCAAGACCGTGGAGGACCTCCACGAAGCGCTGGTGGGCGCGGTTCCTGGCATCCGCTTCGGGCTGGCCTTCTGCGAGGCCTCCGGTAAGCGGCTGGTGCGCTGGTCGGGCAATGACGAAGCGGTGCTCGCCCTCGCACGTGACAACGCATTGGCCATTGGCGCCGGCCACACTTTCCTGATCTTCCTGGGCGACGGATTCTTTCCCGTCAACGTGCTGGCTGCGGTGCGCGCGGTGCCGGAGGTCTGCCGCATCTACTGCGCAACGGCCAACCCGACACAGGTGATCGTCGCGCAAACTGAGCTGGGCCGTGGCGTACTCGGCGTGGTGGATGGCGCCTCACCGCTGGGTGTCGAAACCGACGCAGACATTGCGTGGCGGAAAGACCTGCTGCGAAAGATCGGCTACAAACTGTAGTGGCTGGATGAAGCCGAAGTCGACGGCCCTCCAGAGAGATTTTCGAGCGAACCCACTCTGCCACGGTGCAGGCCGCTATCCACTCCCCATGGGATCTTGCTGGAGCGAAACGGGCGACAGAAGCCCTGCCATACTGCCAGAAACCCGGGAGCTGGGAGGCGCCGACGGCAGCGTCGTTGAGTGCCGGGTCAGCTCCCTGCTCGCCAAGCTCAAGGCGGCTTTCGCGGCCCGCGCCTTCGGCAACCGGTCGCGCGATGCTTCCCATATGGGCCCGCTCGCCAACGAGGCCTCAAGGCAGCGTATCCACGCCATGGTGGAGCGCGCCCGCGCCGAGGGCGCCATCGTCGAAGCGGGCGGCTTCCTGCCGGAAGGCGAAGGCTATTTCTATCCACCGACCCTGCTGTCCGGCTGCCGCCGGGATATGGAGATCGTGCGCGAAGAGGTCTTCGGCCCCGTGCTTGCCGTCCTGCGCTATTCGGATTTCGAGCAGGCGCTGGCGCTCGCGAGCGACCACCAGTTCGGCTTGAGTTCGGTGCTCTTCACCGAGCACTACCGCAAGGCCATGCGTGCCGCCGCGACCATCGAAGCGGGCGAACTCTATATCAACCGCTTCCCGGCCGATCCCTACCAGGGCTTCCATTCCGGCTGGAAGAAGTCCGGCCTCGGCGGCGACGACGGCAAGCACGGCATGCTGGAATTCACCCAGACCCGGCTCGTCATCCTGAAACACTGATCCGACGACACATGACCGGCCGGACCTTCTGAAAACCGGCCGGGGGAGGAAAACCGTGAGCACAACCCTCGAATCCGCAGCCACGACGGCAGCGGGCGCGCGCGGGCGCTATCTGCAACTGACCCTGATCGCGATTGCCGCCGGCGCGATCTACCCGATCCTCTATCTTCGCCAGTCCTACCAGACCACGATGCTGGAGGTGCTGCACCTGACGAATATCGACCTCGGCGTCCTCTATTCGATCCTCGGCACCGCCTTCCTCGTCTGCTACCTGCCGAGCGGTTGGCTGGCCGACCGCGTGCAGCCGCGCCTGCTCATCCTCTTCTCAATGGTCGGCACCGGGCTTCTTGGCCCGTGGTACGCGACGCTGCCGGGCTACCACGCCCTGCTCGCCATCTATTGTGGCTTCGGCGTCACCACCGGCCTCACCTTCTGGGCCGCAACGCTGAAACAGGTCAACCTCATCGCCTTGATGTTCGACGGCACCTGCCGGCGGTCGGGCAGAACATGCAGGATCATCTTTGCGCGAGCTACTATTACCGCGCGACGATCCCGACCCTCAACGGCGAATTCGGCAGTCTCTTCGGCCAGGCCAAGCTCGGCCTCCAGTA